>CAXTRP010000344.1:0-3936 GCA_964246615.1 uncultured Caulobacteraceae bacterium
GATGCAGCGCCGGCTGTTCCAGCAGCTCGGCGACTGGTCGATGCTGGACAATGCCGCGCTGATCGAGCGGCTGGCGAGGATCGGCGAGGACGCCCGGGACCTGCCGCGCGCCCGCACCCTGTTCGCCCGCGCGCTGGAGGCGCCGGGCGGCTTGAAGATCGAGACCCTGCACGCCTTCTGCGAGAAGCTGCTGCGGCGCTTTCCGCTGGAGGCCGGGGTGTCGCCGGGCTTCACCGTCATGGACGACGCGGCGTCGGCCGAGGTGGCGGCGGAGGCGCGCGACGCGCTGGCCAGGCTGTCCATGGCGGGCCAGGCGCAAGTCGCCGCCGCCTACGCCGCCATGGCCATCTCGCTCGACTTCCAGAGCTTTGAGGCCATGTTCGAGGCCTTCCAGGCCAGGCGCGAAGCCATCGCCGCTCACCTCGAGCGTATCGGCGGCCTGGCCAACCTGCAACGGGTGGTCCCCCCCACCGGCGGCCTTGCCGTGTTGACGCGCCGGGTGGATCTTCCAGGGGGGGGGGTGACGCCGCCGCTGCTCGACGTGGACCTGTGGCGAGCCGGGGCGGCGGCGCTCTCGGCCAGCGGGACGCGCGACCAGAAGTGCGCCGCGCAGATGGGCGCGGTGGCGGAGGCGGCGTCACGGGCCGGCGCAAGCTTCGCCGATGCGCTCGCGGTGTTCGTCACGGCCAAGGGCGAGCCGGCCAAGTGGGTCGAAACCGCCGCGGCCTTGAAGCGCGACCCCGTCCTGCACGCCCGCATCGTCACCGAGCGCGACCGGCTGATGGCGGTGGCCGAGACGGTGAAGGCGGCGCGGGTGGCGCAGGCCACCATCCACGCCCTGACGCTCGCCGCCGTCTACGTACAGGCGTTCGAGGAGGCCAAGGCCGCCCGCGGCGCGCTCGACTTCACCGACTTGGTGACGCGAGCGCAAGGGCTGCTGCAGGACCGCGAGGACGCCGCCTGGGTGCTCTACAAGCTCGACGGCGGGGTGGACCACGTGCTGCTGGACGAGGCCCAGGACACCGCGCCCGAGCAGTGGGGCATCCTTAGCGCGCTTACCGGCGAGTTCTTCTCAGGCGAGGGAGCAGTGGAGCGGGGTGCGGATCGCACCGTCTTCATCGTGGGCGACGAGAAGCAGTCGATCTACTCCTTCCAGGGGGCGCAGCCGGAACGGCTGGCGCAGGAGGCGAACCGCTACGAGGCGCTGACGCAGGCGATCGGACGCCCGTTCGTGCGTGCGCCGCTGCTGGCCTCCTGGCGCTCGACGCCCCAGGTGCTGGGCTTCGTGGACGCGGTGTTCGAGCCGCAGGCGCACAGGAACGCCCTGCAGCCGCGCGGGGGCGCCGATGTGGCCGCAGCTCTGGTGCGCCACATCGCCAACCGCTCCACCGATGAGGGGACCATCGACCTCTGGGAGCTGGAGCGCGAGGAGCCGCCCGAGGAGCGTCGCGCCTGGGACGAGCCGCTGGACGCGGAGGGCCGCCGCGGCGCCTACCGCCGGCTGGCCGAGCGCATCGCCGAGGAGATCGCGCGCCTGGTGGCCGCGGGCGAGCAGGTGCACGACAAGGACCAGCGCCTGTACCGCCCGGCCGAATATGGCGATGTGCTGATCCTGGTGCGCAAGCGCAAGGCGCTATTCTCCGAGCTGCTGCGGGCGTGCAAGCACCGGGGCGTCCCCGTGGCCGGCGCCGACCGGCTGGCCCTGTCCGAGCACCCGGTGTTCGAGGACCTGCTGGCGCTGACCCGCGTGGCGCTGTTCCCGCACGACGACCTGACGCTGGCCGCCGTCCTGCGCAGCCCGCTCTGCGACGTGGACGAAGACAGCCTCTACGACCTCGCGCGGGGGGCTGACGGGCAGGGCAGGGGCGCGGCCACCCTGTGGGCGGAGTTGGCGCGCCGGGCGGACCAGCGCCAGGACTGGCGCGCGGCGCGGGACCTGATCGGCTGGGTGCGCGCCCAGGCCGCCGAGCCGCCGTTCGCGCTGTACTCGCGCCTGTTCAGCCGACTGGACCAGGCCGGCCGTTCGGTGCGCCAGCGCTTCGTCACCCGGCTGGGAGGTGAGGCCGGCGATGCGTTGGACGAGGTGCTGGCTCAGGCGCTGGCGGCGGAGGGCCGGGGCGTGCGCGACCTGGAGCGCTTCGCCGACCACGTGGCCCGGCTGGACATCACCGTGAAGCGCGAGATGGACGCGCCGCGCGAGCCCGGCCAAGGCGGGGAGGTCCGCATCATGACCGCCCACAGCGCCAAGGGCCTGGAGGCTCCGATCGTCTTCCTGCCCGAAACCGTGAGCGGCGGCGCGCCCCGGGGCTCGCCCCTGCTGCAGACGCCCGCAGGGGGCTTCCTTTGGTGCGCCTCCAAAACTGCGGATTGCGGCGCGTCGGGCCAGGTGCGCGCGCTGCGTGAGGCGCGCGAGGCGCAGGAGGCCATGCGGCTGCTCTACGTGGCGCTGACCCGGGCGCGGGACCGGGTGGTGATCGCGGGCCGGGTGAACGCCACGGCCGACGTGGACAAGCTGAAGGGCTGGTGGGCGCCCATGCGCGACGCCTTCGAGCACCCGAGCCTCGCCGGCCAGGTACGCGACCTGGAGATCGACGGCCGCCTCGTGCGCCGCTTCGGCCCCGATCCGAAGGCGGGACCGCCTGCGCGGTTCGCCGAGGCTCGCGTCGAGGCGCCCGGCTGGCTGGCGCGGTTCGCTCCCGCGGAGGCGGACAGCAGCCTCTCGGCTCCGTCGGCGGCCCCGCTGGCGCATGGCCCGGCGCCCTCGCCCCTGTCGCAGCGCTTTGGGCTCGGGCGGTTCCGGCGGGGGGAGCTTATCCACCGGCTGCTGCAGCTGTTGCCCGACCTGGAGCCGCAGCGCTGGGACGCCGCGGCTGCGCGCCTGCTGGACAAGGAGCGCGACCTGGAGCCCGAGCAGCGGGCGGAGATGGCGGGGGCGGCGCTGGGCGTGCTGCGCGACCCTCGCTTCGCCGAGGTGTTCGGCCCGGGTTCGCGGCCGGAGGCGTCGGTGGCCGGGAGCGCGCCCGACCTGCCGCCGGACTATGCGGTTTCGGGCCGGGTGGACCGGATGCTGGTCACCCCTGGGCGCGTGCTGGTGGCCGATTTCAAGACCAACCGGCCCTCGCCCGACCGGATCGAGGACGCCGACCCCGCCTACATCCGCCAGATCGCCCAGTATGCCGCAGTGCTGCGCGCCGTCTTCCCCGGTCGGCGGGTGGAGGCGGCGCTGGTCTGGACGGACGGCCCAAAGCTCATGCCCGTGCCAGAAAACATGATGCGCGAGGCGCTGCGGGCGATGGGCGGCGGCGGGGACTGAGCCTTGATCGCGGGCCGGCGCCGTCTACATGGGTTCACCTACGTCGAGCGGGCGGCCGAACTGGCGCCTGCAAGCATGGAGCGGCCAGCATGAGCACGGTGAAGGTCACCGACACCGATTTCGACACCGCCGTCCTGGCCTCCGGCCAGCCGGTGCTGGTGGATTTCTGGGCGGAGTGGTGCGGCCCCTGCAAGCAGATCGCGCCCGCGCTTGACCAGATCTCCGAAGAGCTGGCCGGCAAGGTCACCATCGCCAAGGTGAACATCGACGACAGCCCCGACATCCCTTCGCGCTACGGCGTGCGCGGCGTGCCGACCCTGATGCTGTTCAAGGACGGGCAGATGGCGTCGATGAAGGTCGGCGCCATGCCCAAGTCCAAGATCATCGAATGGCTGACCGAAGCCGGCGTCTCCGCCTGAGCTGGAGCGAGGGCCGCGATCGGCGAAAAGGCTGCTCTAAACGGTTTTGAGCGCGCGAAGCCCGGCGACCGCAACCATTCCGCCGCTTGCGCCTCCGTTCTAGGCGAATGAACCCTGTCGCCGAAGGCTTGTTAAGCTTCATGAGCCATTGACGGCCGACCGAGTCGGGCTCGGTGACAAGGCGAGGGATCATGCGCGCGCCGA
>CAXTRP010000345.1:0-3929 GCA_964246615.1 uncultured Caulobacteraceae bacterium
GTCCCGTGGCTGCGGGCCGCCGGCGCATCCCGCAAGGCAGAGCGCGACACCGCCGAACAGATGCAGCCGCTTGCGCTGCATCGTTTCTAGCCGGGCAGGCGTGGGAGGGGCGGTGAGGGCAGCGGCGACAGGCGGGTGACATGGCCCATCTTGCGGCCGGCTTCCACCTCCCGCTTGCCGTAAAGCCACAGCCGGGCGGCGGGATCGGCGGCCAGGGCGCTCCAATCGTGCGCCGCATCGCCCAGCAGGTTGTGCATTTCCGCCGCCGCGAACGGCTGGGTGGGGCCGAGCGGCCAGCCGGCGATCGCGCGCACGTGCTGCTCGAACTGGTCCACCTCGCACGCGTCCAGCGTCCAGTGGCCGGAGTTGTGCACCCGGGGCGCAAACTCGTTGACCTTCAGCCCGTCGTCGGTGTCGAACAGCTCGATCCCCGCCACGCCCACATAGTCCAGCCGCTCCAGCGTCGTGCGGGCGATCTCCAGCGCGCGCTCAGCGGTGTCGGCGTCGGCTGTGGCCGGAGCGATGGAGCGGCGGAGCACGCCGTCCTCGTGGTGGTTCTCGGTGAGGGGATAGACGGCGGTCTCGCCCGTCCAGCCGCGCGCCGCGATCAGCGACAGCTCGCGTCGGAACGCCACCCGGGCCTCAAGGATCGCAGGAGCCGCGCCGATGGCGGCGAAGGCCGCCTCGGCCTCGCCGGCGGCGTGCACCCAGGCCTGGCCCTTGCCGTCGTAGCCCTCGCGCCGGGTCTTCAGCAGCGCCGGGGCGCCCAGCTGAGCCAAGCCCTCCACGATGTCGGCCGGCGTGTTGACGGGGTGGAAGGCCGCCGTCGCCATGCCGCAGCCCTGGAAGAACCGCTTCTCGGTCACCCGGTCCTGGGCGGTGGCCAGGGCCAAGGGTCCGGGCGCCACCCGGGCGGACAGCGCCTGCAGGTGCGCCACCGCGCGGGCGGGCACGTTCTCGAACTCGAAGGTGACCACCTGGCTCGCCCGCGCCAACTCTGCGAGCGCCTTGGTGTCCTCGTAGTCCGCCACCAGGGTGCGTGAAGCCACGCGGCCGGCGGGGGAGTCGGCCTCCGGCGTCAGCACCACGGTGTCGAAGCCGAGCCTTGCGGCGGCGAGCGCCAGCATGCGCCCCAGCTGGCCGCCGCCGAGCACGCCGATGGCCGAGCCCGGCGTCAGCGGCCCCGCGCCCGGAAGCCCGCTCAGAGGAGCGCCGCCGCAGCTGGGCTGCCGACGCCGTCCTCCACCGTCTCGGGCACCGCCTCGCAGATCGCGCGGCGGTGGGTGGCGAGCCGCTCGGCCAGGGCCGGGTCGCCCAGCGCCAGGATCTGGGCGGCGAGCAGGCCAGCGTTCACCGCCCCCGGCTTGCCGATGGCCACGGTCGCCACCGGCACCCCGCCCGGCATCTGGACGATGGAAAGCAGCGAGTCCAAGCCGCTGAGCGCTTCGGACCGCACCGGCACGCCGATCACCGGAAGCTCGGTCATGGATGCGATCATCCCCGGCAGGTGCGCCGCCCCGCCGGCGCCGGCGATCACCACCTGGAAGCCGGCGGCCTTGGCGCCGTTCGCAAAGGCGTAGAGCCGGTCGGGCGTGCGATGGGCGGAGATCACCTTGCAGGAATGGCTGACGCCCAGCGCGTCCAGCGCGTCTGCGGCGTGGCGCAGGGTCGGCCAGTCCGAGCGGCTTCCCATGATGATCGCCACCCGCGGTGGGCCATGCTCCGCCTCCCACACCGCGTCGGGGGCTGGGGCGCTGGCCGGGATCGACCTGTCCATTGCGTCCAAGTCGATGTCCACGAGCCGTTGGCGAAGCCGGGGGATTATAGGGGGGCGGTTTGCGCCCGCAACCGATCCTGAGCTATTGCGCAGGCCATGGGGGCACGGCGATGAGCGCGGGCGACGACGACGCGCCCCCGAACGGTCCGCCAGTCGTTCCGGGAGCCCTGGAAGCCCGGCTCGAGCGTCTCGCCCACGAGCGCGATGCGGCCCGGGCGGAGGCGGAAGGCTTGCGCCGCCGGCTGGCGGAAGTCGAGCTGCTGGCCGACCGCGACCCGCTCACCCCGGTGCTGAACCGCCGGGCCTTCATGCGCGAGCTGCATCGGGCGGCGGCGTTCTGCGCCCGCTACGGCGCAGCGGCCTCTCTGGTCTATTTCGACCTGGACGGCTTCAAGGCGGTGAACGACCGCTATGGCCATGCGGCTGGCGACGCCGTGCTGGAGGCGGTGGCGCGGGGCCTGCTGGACAGCGTGCGGGAGTCCGATGTGGTGGCCCGCATCGGCGGCGACGAGTTCGCCGTGCTTCTGGCCCAGGCCGGGATCGACGCAGCCCGGGCCAAGGCGGGCCGGCTGGTGGCCGCGCTGGAGGCGGAGGCGGTCGGCTTCGAGGGCTGCGCCATCCCCGTGCGCCTGTCGGCCGGGGTGCGCAGCTTCGAGCCCGGCCTGACGCCCGCGCGCTGGCTGGCCGAGGCCGATGCGGCCATGTTCGTCCGCAAGGGCGCCCCCCGACCCTGAGGCCGGCGCTGCGCCTGCGCCCTCAGGCGATGATGTCGGGCGTGAGCTGGTCTTCCAGCCGGGCGATCTCGTCGCGCAGACGCAGTTTCTTCTTCTTCAGCCGAGCGATCTGGATCTGGTCGGATCGGGGCTTTGCTTCCAGCGCCGAAACCGCCGCGTCCAGGTCCTGGTGCTCCACCTTGAAAGTCGCCAGGCGCGCGCGGAGTACGGCGTCGGGCTCGTCGAGCCCGGAGTCGCCTTGGCCATTTCGGCCGTAACCTCCCGGAACCTGCACGTCGTCGTCGTTCATACGTTCACGCCGCCGCCGTCGCTTTGCCCGGCGCCTGTTCGTAAGGCGCGTCCCGACTGTAGATGTAGCAGACCGCGCAGGACGGTAAAGCGAGCGGCGATCGGCCCGGTTTCACGCAGGCGTGACCTGACAGCCCTGCGGGCTTCTGGCCTATTGAAACCGTCACAAACCCATCGAGGCGCCAGACATGGCCATTGAAGCCCGGATTCGTGAACTGGACTCCCGTCATCAATCCCTGGAACGCGCGATCGAGGACGAGCACCGTCGTCCCAGCGGCGACAGCTTGCGAATGCACGCGCTCAAGCGCCAGAAGCTGAAGCTCAAGGAAGAGATCGCGGGCTTGCGCGAGACCCGGGCGAACTGAGGCCCTCCCCTCTCCCGCCAGGAGAGGGGCTCCAGTTAAGACCCCGCGGATTGCGACGCCGGCAGCAGGGTGGCGCCTTCTTCGACGCCCACGCCGTTGCGGGCGTCGTCCTTGGCCTTCTTCTCGGCCGCCTTGCGAACGATGGCGTCGAGGTCGAGTTGGCCGACGAGGCCGAGCGTCACCGGGTCCACCGGCTTGATGGCCGACGAGTTCCAGTGCGAGCGGGTTCGCACCGAGTCGATGGTCGCCTTGGTGGTGCCGAGCAGGCCGGCGATCTGGGCGTCGGTGACTTCGGGATGGTTGCGCAGGAACCAGGCGATGGCGTCCGGCCGATCCTGGCGGCGGGAGACGGGCGTGTACTTCGCCCCGCTCTTCTTCGCAGGCTTCAGCATCTCGGCGTGGCGGCTTTTCTGGGCCACCATACGGTAGACGGGGTCCTTCTCGGCCCTTTCCAGCTCCTCGCGCGTCAGCTGGCCGTTGCCGATGGGATCGGCGCCGCGAATGTCGCGCGCCACCTCTCCATCGGCGATGCCGGTGACCTCCAACGGATGCAGGCCGCAGAAGTCAGCCACCTGCTCGAAGGTGAGCGAGCTGTTGTCCACCAGCCAGACGGCGGTGGCCTTGGGCATCAGGATGTCGGCCATGGGGCGAGGGCCCTCTCTCTTGCCTCGGGGCCCGCAGGCCCGGCGAGGCGGACGTCTGAAACGGCGGCGCCCGGCGGTTGCCGGGCGTCACGATCCTGCAGCCTAGGGGACTACGCCCTAG
>CAXTRP010000346.1:0-3926 GCA_964246615.1 uncultured Caulobacteraceae bacterium
GGCGATGCGGGTGGCGCCGCGGTCCTCGTGGAACTGGAAGGACTTCAGGACCTGGATGGCCGTCTTCAGGTGGCTCATGGCGCTTGGAACCTGGGCGCGCTGGGCCAGGGAGGCCGGGGCGCCCATCTCCTCGGTGACGGCGGCGCAGAGATCGCCGAAGCGCTTCTCGTACTCTTCGAGGATGCGCTCCATGAACTCGATCCGCCCATCGCGGCTGACGCGCGACCAGGTTTTGAAGGCCTTGCGGGCCGCGCGCGCTGCCTTGTCCACGTCCGCCGCTCCGCCCAGCGCGATCTGGCCGCAGACGGCCTCAGTGGCCGGGTTGACGACATCCAGGGTCTTCAGCTCTGCGGGCGCGACCCACGCGCCGTCGATGTAGAACTTGGTGTACTGGCGCATGGTCGGTCTCACGGGTCTCAGGGGCTCGCCGCATTGTCCGAGCCGGCGAGCCAGGCGTCAACGGCCGTTTGGAAGACGCCGGCGGCGTCGAACCCGAGGGGGCGGCCAGCCGTTCCAGGCCTAAACCTTGAAGGTGCGGCATGGCTCTCAATCTGCGGCGCGACTACATCTCCGCCCCCGTCTACCAGTGGGCCAAGGGCGTCATGCCCGCTCTGTCGGAGACCGAGCGCGACGCCATCGAGGCGGGCGACGTCTGGTGGGATGCGGAGCTGTTCACCGGTAATCCCGACTGGGCCAAGCTGCTCGACGTACCCCCGGCGCGGCTGAGCACGGAGGAGCAGGCGTTCCTCGACGGTCCGGTCGAGGAGCTTTGCGCCATGCTGGACGAGTGGAAGATCGTCTGGGAGACCGGCGACCTGCCGCCGCAAGCCTGGGATTTCCTGAAGAACCACCGCTTTTTCGGCATGATCATCCCTAAGCAATACGGCGGCCTCGGCTTCTCCAATTACGGCCATGCGGAGGTGGTGAAGAAGATCTCCACCCGCTCGGTGACCGCCGCCGTCACCGCCATGGTGCCCAACAGCCTGGGTCCGGGCGAGTTGATGATGAAGTTCGGCACCCAAGAGCAGCGCGACTACTGGCTGCCGCGTCTGGCCGACGGCCGCGAGATTCCGGCGTTCGGTCTGACCAGCCCGGAGGCCGGCTCCGACGCCGCCGCCATGATCGACCACGGCGAGGTCTGCTGGGGCGAGTGGCGGGGCGAGCGGGTGCTCGGCATGAAGCTGAACTGGCACAAGCGCTACATCACGCTCGGCCCGATCTGCACCGTGCTCGGCCTGGCGTTCAAGCTGCGCGACCCCGAGCATCTGCTGGGCGAGCGGGAGAACCTGGGCATCACCTGCGCCCTGATTCCAACCGACACGCCGGGCGTGGAGATCGGGCGGCGCCACCTGCCGGCCATGCAGATGTTCCAGAACGGCCCGAACTTCGGCCGCGACGTCTTCGTGCCGCTGGACAACGTCATCGGCGGGCCGGAGCGCGTGGGCGAGGGCTGGCGCATGCTGATGACCGCGCTTGCGGCCGGGCGCGGCATCTCGCTGCCGGCCCAGTCCGGCGCGGCCACCGGGCTGACGGCGCTCACCACCGGCGCCTACGCCCGCGTCCGCCAGCAGTTCGGCACGCCCATCGGCAAGTTCGAGGGCATCCAGGAGCGGCTCGCGCGGCTGGCCGCCA
The DNA here is from genome assembly GCA_964246615.1 of uncultured Caulobacteraceae bacterium. Taxonomy (GTDB): domain Bacteria; phylum Pseudomonadota; class Alphaproteobacteria; order Caulobacterales; family Caulobacteraceae; genus CAHJWH01. Next base: position 1,633 of record CAXTRP010000346.1, read on the forward strand.
ACGCCTATGTGGTCGACGCCGCCCGCCGGCTGACCTGCGCGGGGCTAGACGCCGGCCACCATCCGTCGGTGATCTCTGGCCTGATGAAGCTGCACTGTACCGAGATCATGCGGGTGTCGGTGACCGACTCCATGGACGTGCACGGCGGCAAGACCATCATCGACGGCCCGAAGAACTACCTCGGGCCGACCTACCGCTCGGTGCCGGTGGCCATTACGGTGGAGGGGGCCAACATCCTGACGCGCAGCCTGATGGTGTTCGGCCAGGGCGCCATCCGCGCCCATCCCTACATGCTGAAGGAGATCCTGGCGCTCGGCGACGCTGACAAGGCGCGGGGGCTCGACCAGTTCGACGCGGTGTTCTGGAAGCACGTGGCGCACACCATGCGCACCCTGCTCCGGGCGACGGCGCGCAGCTGGACAGCTTCTACGTTCGCCCCTTCGCCCGATGCCGGCGCGGCGCGGAAGTACTACCGCAAGCTCGGCCGCTATTCGGCCGCCTTCGCGCTTACCAGCGACATGGCGCTGCTGACCCTGGGCGGCGCGCTGAAGCGGCGGGAGCTGCTGTCGGCGCGGCTCGGCGACATCTTGTCGGAGATGTACTTCCTTTCGGCCGCACTGAAGCGTTGGGAGGACGAGGGCCGCCAGGAGGCCGACCTCCCGCTGCTCGACTACGTGATGGTCGCCGGCTCCGCGCGGATCGAGGCGAGCTTCGACGAGGTGTTCGCCAACCTGCCGAACAGGCTGGCCGCGGGCCTGCTGCGCTTCGCCATCCTGCCCCTTGGGCCCCGGGTGCGCGGACCGTCGGACACGCTGATCCGCACCTGCGCCGACATCCTGCTGGAGCCGACCCTACGCGCGACCGGCTGGTGGACAACGTCTATGTGGGCGGCGGCGACGGCGCCGTGGCCCAACTGCTGCGCGCCTTCCAGCTCACCGTGGAGACGCAGCCCATCCATGACCGGCTTCGCAAGGCCAAGATCAAGGCCTGGAAGCTCGGTCGCGAGCAGGGCCTGATCAGCGATGCGGAGGCCACGCGGTTGGAGGAAGCGGACAAGGCCGTGGCCGAGGTCATCGACGTGGACGACTTCTCGCCCGAGGCGCTGACCCAACATCGCGGATCAGGCGACACCCCGACTCGCACGTCGCCGGAGGAGGCGGGTGCGCAGACCCGCGGCTCGAACCCCGAACCGCCGGCGTCGGAGACGGGCGCTGGCGCTGCGCCCGCTCGTCAGCCGCAACCGGCGGAGTAAGGCGCCGCCGCGGCGGATATATTGATCATCATCCCGCTTATCCGCCTGGGCAGGGATAAGCGGGGGCGGATGAGCGGGATGAGTGCAGGCGAAGCTGCGCTTTTTACGTCGCTCCAGGGCTTGTCCCTGGGGTCCATGACGCGCCGATCAACCGGGTGAAGCGGTGCGCCATGGATGCGCGGAATACTTCCGGGCAGGACGGGGAAGCATGGACGAGCCTGAGCAGGCTTACCCTGCTCTAAAGCGGCGCCGTCCGCGTGAACGCTTCGGCGTTGTTGGCCAAGTCGGGGTTCGGCGATTGCGGATCGGTGTCGATCTCGATCCGCTGATCTTCTTTCACGACGACAAACACCTTGGCCGGGGAGCCGCCATCCTGCAGTGCGCGAGCCCGGTTGACCGCATCATGTGTGGCTTGGTCCACATGGCTGTACTTGCCGTCGTCCTTCCCGTCGCGGGTAAGCACCCACAGGTCGCCGGACCGCTCGATCAGGAACTCTATCGCTTGAGCCATGTCTGTTGTCCGGCCTTTCAGTGGGCGGGCGCGATGCGGAAGATCGCGCTGGGGGTGGTCTGGACCTGTGGCTTGAACCACGGGCTGTCCTGGATGTGGCTGGCGGTGATGTAGAGCGCGCCGTCCGCGCCTTGGGAGAAGGTGTCGGGCCAGCGCAGCCGCGCGTCGTGCGCCAGCGGCCGTAGCGGCGCGCCTGGGTGGGCGGCGACCTCCACCGCATCGTGCTCGGGATCGGTGACGTACATGCGCCCGTCCGCATCGATCCACATGCCGTCGACGGGATGGGTGGTCTGCACCGTCGAGGGGCGGGCGGAGGCCGCGCCGGACGGGTCGTCCAACACCGCGGTCGGCAGGCTGTAGAGCGTCTTGCCGGTAAGCGCCTGCCAATAGAGCGTGCGACCGTCCGGCGACAGGGCGATGCTGTCGGCGGCGAACTGCGGCCCCCGCCCGTCGGGGCGGCGGAGCGGCGCGCCATCGGTGCGGACCACCACGCCCTTGTCGAACTGGGTTGAGGGGTCGCCGTCAAGCACC
>CAXTRP010000347.1:0-3910 GCA_964246615.1 uncultured Caulobacteraceae bacterium
CAGATCGTAAGCTGGCTGGGCGCCGACTTCGACGGGGTGATCGTGTTCGACGAGGCCCACGCCATGGCCAATGCGGCCGGTGGCGAGAAGGGCGCGCGCGGTCCCAAGAAAGCCTCGCAACAAGGCATGGCGGGCCTTGCCCTGCAAAACCGCCTGCCCAACGCCCGCATCCTCTACGTCTCGGCGACGGGGGCGACGACGCCGGAGAACCTGGCCTACGCCGCCCGGCTGGGCCTCTGGGGCGGGCCGGAAGCCCCCTTCCCTACCCGCGACGCCTTCATGGACGCCGTCGAGACCGGCGGCGTGGCGGTGATGGAGCTGATCTCGCGCGAGCTGAAAGCCATGGGCCTCTACATCGCCCGCTCGCTCTCGTTCGACGGCGTGGAGTACGACGCCCTGCGTCATCCGCTCAGCGAGGACGACATCGGCATCTGGGACGCCTGGGCTGACGCCTATCAGCTGATCCACACCAACCTGCGCGCCGCGCTGGAGGCGGTCGGCGTCACCGAGGACGGCAAGGCCAAGTCCGGTCAGGCCGCCTCGGCCGTGATGTCGGCGTTCGAGGGCTGCAAGCAGCGCTTCTTCGGCCATCTGCTGTCGGGGCTGAAATCCCCCTCCCTCGTGGCCTCGATCCGCCAGGACCTCGTCCAGGGCCGCTCGGCCGTGGTGCAGGTCGTCTCGACCAATGAGGCGGTGATGGAGCGCCGCCTCGCCGAGATCCCGGCCGAGGAGTGGAACAACCTCGCCGTCGACCTGACGCCCAAGGACCAAGTGCTCGACTACCTGATGGGCGCCTTCCCCGTGATGGCGATGGACGCCCTTGAGGACGAGGACGGCAACGTGACCATGGTCCCGGTGATGGTCGACGGCGCGCCGGTCGTCAGCCAGGCGGCCCTGCGACTGCGCGATGAGCTGGTGACCCATCTGGCCAGCCTGCCGGCCGTCCCGGGCGTGCTGGACGCGGTCTTGGAGGCGCTCGGGACCGAGCTGGTGGCGGAGATCACGGGGCGCTCGCGCCGGGTGATCACGCGGGGCGGCCGCCGTGTGGTCGAGCGGCGCAGCGCCTCAGCGGCCAAGGCCGAGACCGATGCCTTCATGGCCGGAAAGAAGCGGGTGCTGATCTTCTCCGACGCCGGCGGGACGGGGCGCAGCTACCACGCCGATCTCGGGGCCGCCAACCAGCAGCGGCGGGTCCACTATCTGGTCGAGCCGGGCTGGCGCGCCGATGCGGCTATCCAGGGGCTGGGCCGCTCGCACCGGACCAACCAGGCCGTGGCGCCGCTGTTCCGGCCGGTGACCACGGACATCCATGGCGAGAAGCGGTTCACCTCGACGATCGCGCGGCGCCTGGACAGTCTGGGCGCCCTGACCCGGGGCGAGCGGCGCACGGCTGGCAACGGCCTGTTCCGCGCCGAGGACAACCTGGAAAGCCCTTGGGCGCACCGCGCGCTGCAGGCCTTCTACATCGGCCTGCACTTCGGCAACGTCGAGGCGATGGACCGGGAGACTTTCGAGACCAAGACCGGCCTGCGGTTGCTCGACCATGAGGGCAACCTCAAGAAGTCCGACGACATGCCGCCGATGAACACCTTCCTCAACCGGCTGCTGGCCCTGCGGATCGCCGACCAGAACAGCCTGTTCGCCGCCTTCGACGCGATCCTCACCTCGATCCTCGAGCGGGCCCAGGCCTCCGGCGCCTTGGACCGGGGCATGGAGGACATCGTCGCCGACGACGTGGCGATCACCGACGAGGAGGTCATCCGCACCGACGCCGTCACCGGCGCCGAGACCCGACTCACCCGCTTCCAGGTCCGCACGGTTCGCCAGTTGATCACGGCCGACGACGCGGTCGCGGGCCTTGACCCAAACGCGGTGATCTTCGCGGTGAACAGCAAGTCCGGTCGCGCCGCCCTGGTGGTCCAGGGCCTGACCACGACCAACGACGACGACCGGCTGATCCCCGCCGTCCGCCTGATCCGCCCCGAGAAGCGCAGCATCGCCTCGCTGAAGGGGTTTGAGGAATCGGCCTGGGAGGACGCCGGCGAGGCGGCGTGGCGCGCGGCTTGGGAGAAGGAGATCGCCGAGGCCGATCCCTGGATCGCACGCGATCTGGTGCTGGTGTCGGGCCTGCTACTGCCGATCTGGTCCAGCCTGCCCGACAAGGCGACCTCGGTCCGCCGTTTGAAGGCGCCGGACGGTCGCCGCTGGCTGGGGCGCGTGCTCGACCCTGGCCAGGTGCCGCAGTTGAAGGTGGCCATGGGCCTGACCGACACGGCGAGCGCCTTCAGCGACGGGGGTTCCACCACCCCGCTGATCCTCGACGAAGGCGCCTCGCTCGCGCTCTCGGGGGGCCTGTGGCTGCGGCGCGCCAAGGTGATGGACCGCTACCGGATCGAGTTGGTGGGCGCCGCCTCGCAGCGCTCCGCCTTAACCGCCCTCGGCTGCTTCGTGGAGATCATCGCCTATACGGTCCGGGTGTTCGTGCCGACCGACAAGCCCGAGGTGATGACAGCCGTCCTGGCCAAGTGGCCGGTGCAGTCTGTGCTGCCGGCGGCGGCCTGATCGGCCTTGCACGCGAGCCGCCGGCGACCAGCCGGCGGCTCGTTTGCTGCTGGGGTTGCGAGGCAAAGGGTGGAGGAAGGGCCGGAGGCCAGCGAGCCGGGCGGAGATTGGTCTCGCGTCCGTGCGTCTGGAGCTTCCCATGATCGCGCCCGAACTGTCCGTCAGCCAGGTCCCCTCCCCCAGCAGCGTCGCCAGGGTCGCTGAAGCATCCGCACCTCATAGGTTTCCCGCGCCCCCGCCGCTGGAGCGCGCCGAGGCCTTGCGGCGGCGGGCCGCCAGACTCGGGCCACATGCCTTGGCGGAAGCCGAGGCGTTGGAGTTGCTGCTGGCGCGGTGCGGCGCGCGCGGACCCCACCCGGCCCTGCTCGCCGGCGCGCTGCTGCGCCGGTTTGGGTCGCTGCCACAGGTGTTCGGCGCCAGCCTTGCGGAACTGGCCGCCCTGGTGGGCGAGCCTGTGGCCGTGGAGCTGAAGCTGCTGCACGACCTGACGCTGCGCGTCCTGGAATTTCCGATCCATAGGCGATCGGTGCTGTCCTCGTGGGCGGCTGTGAGCGCCTATCTGAAGGCCTCCCTGGGCGGGCGGTCTCGGGAAGCCTTCCGGGTCCTCTACCTCGACAAGGCGAACCAGTTGATCGCGGACGAGCTGATGGGCGAGGGCACGATCGACCACGCGCCGGTCTATCCGCGCGAGGTGATGCGGCGGGCCCTGGAGCTGGCGGCGTCGGCCTGCTGCCTGGTGCACAACCATCCGACCGGCAGCGCCACCCCATCGAAAGCCGATATCGACATGACCCGTCAGGTGATCGAGGCGGGACGGACCCTGGGCATCGCGATCCACGATCACTTCCTGGTCGCGGGCGACGAGGTCGTCAGCTTCAAGGGCCTGGGCCTGATGTAGGCCGGCGAGGTCTGGCTGGAGGCGGAGGAAGGGCGGGGTTCGGGTGCGCTCGATGGGAGCGCATCTGGAGGATTTTCCCATGACCGAATTCGGCTGGTCCGAGGACCGCGTCACCACCTTGAAGACGCTCTGGCTGGACGGCCTGAGCGCATCGCAGGTCGCCAAGCAGCTTGGCGGGGTCACGCGCAACGCGGTGATCGGCAAGGTTCATCGCCTTGGCCTCAGTGGCCGGGCGCAACCGTCCAAGCCGACGCGGCTGCAGCGCCCAAAGCGGGAGACGGCGCCGAAACGGACGACGCCAGGCAGGGCGCCGCCAGCATCCCCGCGCCCTCCCCTGCCCTCGCGGGTCGAAGCCGTGGCGGAGGGACCGGGCCTGGTGTCGTCGATGACCGAGCTTGGCGCCCATGTCTGCCGATGGCCGATCGGCGATCCCAAGGCCGACGACTTCAG
>CAXTRP010000348.1:0-3904 GCA_964246615.1 uncultured Caulobacteraceae bacterium
TACATGGCCATCGCCTCCGCCGACCAGGTGGCCGGCGGTTCGAAGCCGTTGTGGGCGTCACGCTCGAACCACAGCACGCGCATGCCCATCATGCCGGCCTTCGTGGTCGTCTCACGGAACCCCTCGGGCACGGTGCCGAGGTCTTCGCCGACCACGATGGCGCGAGCACGCACAGACTCCAGCGCGATCAGGCGCAGCATGTCTTCCAGCGGATAGGTCAGGTAGGCGCCCTCAGCGGCGCTTGCGCCTTGCGGGGTCAGCCACAACCGGCGCAGCCCCATGGCGTGGTCGATCCGCACGCCACCGGCATGCTTCATGGCGCTGCGCAAGGTCGCCAGGAAAGCGTCGTAGCCGCTGCGCCGCAGGGCGTCCGGCGCGAAGGCGGCCAGGCCCCAGTCCTGGCCCGCAGGCTGGAAGAGATCAGGCGGCGCGCCGACGCTCAGGCCTTGCAACAGGTCGTGCGGCCGGCTCCAGGCGTGGCTGCCGCCTGCATCCATGCCGACGGCCAGATCGGCAATGAGCCCCACGGCCATGCCGGCCTCCTTGGCCGCCGCCTGGGCGCCCGCCAGACTGCGATCTGCGAGCCACTGCAGGAAGAGGTGAAAGCCGATCGCCTCAACATTGGAGGCGGCGAAAGCGGCGACCGCCGGGCCGGCGGGATCGTGGTAGACCGCCGGCCAGTCCCGCCAGCCGGAGGCGCCGCTCTTCGCCAGGAAATGGCCGTGCAGGGCTTCGAAGCGGGCGTGCCGCTCCAGATCCTCGCCGCCTTGGCTGCGAAAGGCGTCCAGCGCCGCTCTTTCGGCAGGACCAGCCTGTGACGTGAACTGATCATAGGCGTCATGGAGACGGTCCATCTTAGCCGCCCCCGCGACCGGCCAGTCGATCAGTCCGTCGCCAAGCTCGCCCATCGGCGCGTCGGCGAACAGCACCGCCGGGTCAGCGAACAGTCCGTTCAGGAACAGCCGCGTGGAGGGGGCATAGGGTCCAAAGCGGCTCGGGTCGGCGGCGAACAAGGCATGGACCGGGCTGATGGCCAGGGCGTCGGCCCCACGTCGGCCGAGCGCCCGGGCGAGATCGGCCAGGGCGCCGAAGTCGCCGAACGGCTCGCTGCGCCGGCCCCGCAAAGCATAGAGCTGCGCCGCGGCGCCCCAGACGCGTCGGCCGGGCGCAGCGTCGGCCACGGTGAACCCGCGCCGCGGCGCAACCGCCAGGGTCAGCGCCGTCCTGCCGAACTCCAGTCGGTGGTAGCCTGGCGTGAGAGGAGCCTGGAAACTGACGCCGCCGCCATCCTCGCAGAGTTCAACGCCAAAACTATAACCGTCCTCCAGCGTGAGCTTGGCGTGGCCCTCGCTACCAGCCGGCAGGCGTACAGGCCCCCCGACGGTCGCGGTGATGAAGGACGCGCTGGCGTCGCGCTTCGCCAGGGCCAGGCGCCGGCGGCTGTCCGCCATCTCGGCAAGGCTGGAGCACGGCAGGTCCATGGCCGTGAGAATCGCGCGGAGGCTGTCTGGAGCGACGGTCTTCGCCTCTCCGCCGGCGTCCTCCCACTGCACGAGCAAGCCGGCCGCCTCAGCCAGGGCGGTAAGAGCCTCCTCGCTCAAGCCGCGCCCTCCATCCAGGCGATCAGGCTGCCTGCCGCCAGTCGCTCCGCCGCCATCGTTCCAAGGGTGTAGATCACCTCTCCGGCGGGTGGGTCCGGGATGGCGACGTCGGCGTCCGCAAGGTTCACCGCCAAGGTCAGGATCGCGCCATCGCCAAGTCGCCAGCTCGCCCGAACCGCCTTGTCGCCCAGCACTTGCGCACCCTGCGCCGCAGCGCCATCCAGCCGGGGGATGATCCGCTCCGCCCGTAATCCAAGCAGCTCCGAGTAGAAGCGCCGCCAGGCGTCTGCATCCTCGCCAGGCTGAGGACGTGAGCGCTCGAAGCTCGCCTCCGCGTTCGGATCGGGGATGCATGCGCGCCGTGCCGGGTCGGAGAACTCCGGAAACTTGGCGAACTCCTTACGGCGTCCTTCGCGCACGGCGTCAGCCAGTTCGTCGTGGAAGTCTGTGAAGAACAGGAAGGGCGAGCGCGACCCTTCCTCCTCCCCCATGAACAGCATGGGCGCCTGGGGGCATAGCAGCATCAGGGCCGTGGCGGCGCGCAACGCCTGGGGATCCGCCAGGGCGACCAGCCGCTCACCCATCGCGCGGTTGCCCACCTGGTCGTGGTTTTGCAGGAAGCTCACGAAGGCCAAGGGCGGCAGGTCTGCACTGGGCTCGCCGCGCGGTTCGCCGTCGTGGTTTGGCGAGGGCTCGCCCTGATAGATGAAACCCTCCGACAGGCAGCGCGCCAGCCGCTCGACCGGCCGCTCGGCGAAGTCCTGATAGTAGGACCCCGTCTCGCCGGTGAGCAGCACGTGCATCACGTTGTGGAAGTCGTCGTTCCACTGGGCGTCGAAGGGGCCTCGCAAGTGGCCGGCGGTGTTGTGCTCGTTCTCTAGCACCAGGTGGACGTGGCGTTCGGGTCCTGCGGCGGCGCGCACGGCCTGGGCCATCTCGACTAGCCAGTCCTGCTCGCTGATGGCGTGTACGGCATCGAAGCGCAGGCCGTCAAAACGGTATTCCTGCACCCAGTAGATGGCGTTCTGCGTAAAGTAGTCGCGAACCTCGCGGCAACGGAAGTCGATCGCCCCGCCCCAGGGTGTGTGCAGGTCCTCGCGGAAGGTCTGGGGCGCATAGGCGTGGACGTAGGCCCCGTCAGGCCCAAAGTGATTGTAGACCACGTCCAGGAAGATCATCAGCCCAAGTTCGTGCGCTCGATCCACCAGCGCCTTCAGCGCGTCGGGCGAGCCATAGGCGTTGGCCGGTGCGTACGGGAGCACCCCGTCGTAGCCCCAGTTCCGCCGGCCGGAGAAGTCGGCGACCGGCATCAGCTCCACCGCGGTCACGCCCAGCGTCTTCAGCGCCGGCAGCCGCTCCGCAACGCCCGCGAAACCGCCGAGCACGCCGACGTGAGCCTCGTAGAGCACCGTTTCCCGCCAGGGCCGGCCCATCCACTCAGGCGTACGCCAAGCATACGCATGCGGGTCGACCACCACGCTGAAGCCATGGACGTCATCGGCCTGGGCGCGGCTGGCGGGATCGGGTACGGTCAGGTCGCCGAAGTGGAAGCGGTATAGATCGCCAGCCCTGCACCGCACCTCGGCCTGGAACCAGCCGCCGTCTTGGGACCGCATCGCCAGTCGGCCGACGCCTTGCACCTCCACTGCCGCCCCTTCCATGGCTGGAGCCCAGATGCGGAAGCGAACGTGCCCGTCGTCCAGCAGGGTCGCGCCGGCCTTCAGCTCGACGCCAAAGCGGCTCACGAGGCCGGCGCCTGCAGGATACCGGCGAGCAGCACCGCCGCACGGTCCTGCACGGTGAACGTTTCGCCGGCTTCAAGCTCCCGTTCAGGCGCCGCGGGATCGGCGCTGTCCAGCAGCAGACGGCGGCTGAAGGTGGCCGGCTGCGGCAGCGTGAAATCAAGGGCTTCGTTGGAGGCGTTCATCAGCAGGGTGAGCACCTCGATGGAGCCGTCGCGGCACGCCTGAGCCCGGCGCATCACCAAGGCCCGCCCCTGCGGATTGCCCCAGTCTTCGCTCGACAGGCTCTCGCCCCGCTCATCGAACCAGGCGACGTCCAGCAGACCGGGCGCCAGCTCCTCCTGGCCATACAGGAAGGTGCGGCTGTGCAGGGCGGGGTATTGTCGGCGAAGTGCGATCAGCCGCGCCGTGAAGGTGGTGAGCGCCTCCGCCAACGGAGAGCCCGCCAGGGTCCAGTCGATCCAGTTCAGCGCATTGTCCTGGCAATAGGCGTTGTTGTTGCCCTGCTGGGTGCGGCCGAACTCGTCGCCAGCCAGGAGCATGGGCGTGCCGAGCGCTGTG
>CAXTRP010000349.1:0-3899 GCA_964246615.1 uncultured Caulobacteraceae bacterium
AAATAGCCGCTGGAAGATTTGCGCCTCGTGTGCGAAGTTTAAGAGCCTGCACCGTTCGCTAGGCGTTCGAGGTCCGGCCTTGACCAACGTTGACCACGCCTCCCGTTCGAAGAAGGTTGTCATCGTGGGCGCCGGGCCGGGAGGTTTGGCCTCGGCTCTGCTCCTGGCGGCGCAGGGCGTCGATGTGCAGGTGTTCGAGCGCGACGAGGTCGTCGGCGGTCGAACCCAGACCGTCTCCACGCCCGATGGCTACCGCTTCGACGTGGGCCCCACCTTCTTCCTGTATCCCAAAGCGCTCGCACAGATTTTCGCGGTCTGTGGCGAGCGGTTGGAGGACCACATCGAGCTGAGGCGGCTGGATCCCCAGTACCGAATCGTTTTCGAAGGCGGCGAAGAAATCAGGGCGACGCCCGACCTTGACAAGCTCACGGCCGAGATCGCCCGGATTGCACCGGATGACGCGCCGAACGTCCAGCGCTTCTTCGAGCATGGCCGCGCCAAGCTTAAGCTGCTCGAGCCGGCGCTGGAGCGGGCCTTCGACAGCTGGCGCTCTCTGGTCTCCTGGGAGATGGTCGGAGCGCTACCCAAGCTCCAGCCCATGACGACCGTGGATGGCGAGCTGCGCCGTTTCTTCAAGGATCCGCGCGTCCGGCTCGCCTTCTCCTTCCAGACCAAGTACATCGGCATGTCGCCGTTCAAGTGCCCCAGTCTGTTCTCCATCCTGTGCTTCATGGAGTACGAGCATGGCGTCTACCATCCAGTGGGCGGCTGCGGCGCGGTGACTGAGGCGATGGCCGCGCTCGCCCGGCGCATGGGCGTGGACGTCCGGTTGGGCGAGCCCGTCGACCGGGTGGTCTATGAGGGCGGCGAAGCGCGGGGCGTGGTGGTCGGCGGCCGGGAGGTCCGCGCCGACGCCGTGGTGGTCAACGCCGACTTCGCCCACGCCATGCCCAAGCTCGTGCCCGAGGCGGCCCGGCCGCGCTGGCGCGACCGCAAGATCGAGCGGGCGCGGCTGTCCTGCTCGACCTTCATGCTCTATCTGGGAATCGAAGGCGCGCTGCCGCCGGAGGTGGCGCACCACAACATCCTGCTGTCCAGGGATTACGCGCGCAACATTCGCGAAGTCTCCACAGGGATCCTGCCCGAGGAGCCGTCCATCTACCTGCAGCACGCCGGCTACACCGACGGCGGCATGGCCCCTCCCGGCGGAACCAGTCTGTATGTGCTGGCCCCCGTGCCGAACCTGCGCGCCGGCATAGATTGGGAGGCGGAACGGGAGCGGTTTCGCGATGTCGTGCTCGAGCGTCTCAAGCTGATCGGCCTGCCCGACATCCGCGAGCGCATCCGCTACGAGCGGATCGTCGATCCGCGGGACTGGCGCGACCAGTTCGCCGTCTACCAGGGCGCCACCTTCAACCTGTCCCACGACCTGCGCCAGATGCTGTTCTTCCGCCCGCACAACCGCTTCGGCCACGGCCTCTACCTCGTGGGCGGCGGCACCCATCCCGGTTCGGGGCTGCCGGTGATCTTCGAGGGCGCGCGGATCACCACGCGCCTCCTCATGGAGGACCTGGCCAAGGAAGCCGAGACTCCGCGGCGTCCCGCGCGTAGGAAGGCCAGAGCGACGGCCGGCGAGGACCGGGGATCGGTCCCGGTCATGTCCGGCGGGATCGCCGCCCGGGAAGGCGCCCTATGAACGTCCATGTCACGTCCCGGCGGCGACGGATCGCCGTGGTCGGCGGCGGCCTGGGTGGCCTGGCGGCGGCCTGCGTCGCCGGCGCGCGCGGGCACCAGGTCACGCTGTATGAGAAGAACGGCTGGATGGGGGGCAAGGCGGCGTTGCTGGAGGGCGACGGGTTCCGCTTCGACATGGGGCCGACCATCCTGACGGTGCCGGCGGTGCTCGACCGCATCTTCGCCGAGGGCGGCCGGCGGACGTCGGACTATCTGGACCTGCGCCGGCTCGATCCCCAATGGCGCTGCTTCTTCGACGGCGGGGACCGCATCGACCTGATGGCCGATGAGACCGCCATGGCGGCGGAGATGGAGCGTTTCGCGCCCGGGCGAGGGATCGGCGAGGGCTATAAGTCCTTCCTCAAGGTCTCCCGCCAGCTCAACGAGGTCAGCGACCGCTTCTTCCTGTGGAAGTCGGTCGAGGACCTGTTCGACGTCATCGACCTACGCTCACAGCTGAACGGGTCGACGCTGCGCGACCTGATCTGGCTTCGCATGCACTCCACCGTCGCCGGGGCCATCCGGGCCAAGGTGTCCGACGCGCGGCTGGCCCAGATGCTCGACCACTTCGTCCAGTACGTCGGTTCCTCGCCCTATGGCGCACCCGCCGTGCTGTGCGCCATCGCCCACCTGCAGACCGCGCAAGGCGTTTGGTATCCCATGGGCGGCACGCGCGCGGTGGCCGAGGCGCTCACCCGCTTCGCCGAGGAGCAGGGCGCGAGCCTGCGTTCTGGCGAGGACGTGGAGGGCTTGGCGATGGAGGGCGGGCGTGTCGCCGGGGTGCGCACTGCGCGCGGCGTCGAGACCTACGACGCGGTCATCTCCAACATGGACGCGGTGCGGACCTACCGCGAGCTGGTGGGCGGCGAGGCCGGACGCGCCGGCGCCCGGCGGAAGGCCGAGCCGGCCTGTTCCGGCGTCGTGCTCTATCTCGGCCTGAAGGAGCGCTACGACCACCTGCTGCACCACAATTTCGTCTTCTCGCGCGACCCCAAGGAGGAGTTCGACGCCATCTACAAGCGGGGCGAGCCGGCGCCCGACCCAACCGCCTATCTCTGCGCGCCTTCGGCCACCGAGCCGGGCGTCGCGCCCGAAGGCGGCGAAGCGCTCTATGTGCTGGTCCATACGCCCTACCTCCGGCCGCACCACGACTGGCGCTCGGGCGAGCTCTATCCGCGCTACCGACAGGTCATCCTGGACAAGCTCAAGAAGACCGCCGGCCTCACCGATATCGAGGAGCGCATCACGTTCGAGCGCCACCTCACGCCACAGGACATCCACGAGCGCTACCGCGTGCTGAACGGCGCGATCTATGGCCTCGCGAGCCACGGGCGCATGATGGGGGCCTTCAAGCCCGGCAACCGATCGCGCAAGGTGCAGGGCCTCTACCTCGCTGGCGGCGCCGCCCACCCCGGGCCTGGCATGCCCATGGTGATGATGTCCGGCTGGATCGCGGCGGACTCCATGGACCAGGACAGCCGCGGCTCCTCCCCGGTGGTGGAGGCCTGAGCTCCGCTGGGTCCGGGAGCCTGCGCCAGAGTGGCGTGGAGCACACGGCGTCCGTCGTGCGGCCGCAGCCGCGCCCCTCTCGCCGTGACGGGCGCACCCGCGAGGCCCTGCCCGATGTCTCGCACCTCATGCTCCGGGTCTTCGGCCGCCTGTTCGCGCGCGACCTGGCCCGGAGCTTCCACGCCGTGCGCTGCTCCGGCGAACCGCCTGGAAGGGCAGGTCCGCTGGTGGTGTTCACCAACCACCCGTCCTGGTGGGACGCGGAGGTCTTCGTCCTCCTGGCCGCCTCCACCTTCCGCAGCCGGCGCGTCCACGTGCCGATGGAGGCGGCGATGCTGGAGCGCTACCGCTTTTTCCGCAGGCTCGGCGCATTCGGCATAGCCCCCGGATACACCGGGGCCGCAGCCTTCCTGTCGACGAGCCGGGCCGTGCTTGGCCGCGACGACGGGCTGCTGCTCGTCAATGCCGAGGGCCGCTTCCGCGACGTGCGCGAGCGCCCCATCCGGGTCGCGCCCGGACTGGCGCACCTGGCGAAGTGGGCGCCCGCTACGCGCTTCGTCCCGCTCGCCATGGAGTACGCCTTCTGGGACGAGCGGCGGCCGAACCTGCTTCTGCGCTTCGGCGAGGCGATGTCGGCGGAGGCGGTGCGGTCAGGG
>CAXTRP010000350.1:0-3868 GCA_964246615.1 uncultured Caulobacteraceae bacterium
CCTTGCGCGGACCGGCGGCGTGTGGAGCGATCAGCTTGGGCGTGTCTCGCGGCGCGGGCTGGATCATCCCGTCGTCTCCCGAGCCGACCTCATGATCGCGCTCGTCGGCGGGGTGCTGGCGGCCATGGTGGTCGTGATGGCGGCAGGCTGGGCGACCCAGCGCGCAGCCAACAACGGCGGATGGACCGACGTGTTCTGGACCTATGGTGCTGGAGCGACCTGCGCGCTGGCGGCGCTCGTTCCTTTCGGCGGCCATACCGTCTCGACCTGGCGCCAGGCCCTGGTGGCTGTTCTGGTGGCGGCCTGGGCCTTGCGTCTTGGCGCCTATGTGGCTGTTCGCGTGGCTCGAGGGCCCGAGGATGCCCGCTACGCCGAGCTTCGTAAAGAGTGGGGCAAGGCCTTCCAGAGCCGCATGTTCGGCCTGCTGATCGTACAGGCGCCAGCCACCGCCCTGCTCAGCATCTCTGTCCTGCTTGCGGCGCGCGAGCCGCATGCCGAGGTGCGGTGGGTGGATATCGTCGGCGCTTTGATCCTGGTCGGCTCCATTGCGGGGGAGGGGCTGGCAGACCGCCAGATGAAGCGCTTCAAGCGCGACGCCGCCAACAATGGCAAGGTTTGCGACACGGGCCTGTGGGCCTGGTCGCGCCATCCCAACTACCTCTTCGAGGCGCTGGGCTGGGTGGCCTACCCCGTCATCGCCCTACAGCCCTTCCGTCCTTTGACCTGGGCGTCCCTGATCGCTCCGTTGGTCATGTTCGTCATCCTGCGCTTCCTTACCGGCGTGCCGCCGCTGGAGGCCGCCATGGTCAAGTCCAAAGGCGACGCCTACCGCCGGTATCAGGCGAGGGTCGCCGCCTTCCTGCCCCGCCCGCCACGATCCCATCCTGTCCAGGAAGCCGCATGAGCGCGCTGAGCACCGTCATAACCGCTTTCGAGGGCGCCCCTCTGCCAGACGCGTTGCGCCGAGCGGCGGTGCGGATGCTGGTGCAAGGCGCCCGACGCAACCTGGCCGACGCGCCAGTTAGCGACGCCGCCTTCGCCGACGGCATGGCGGCCCACCCCATCGCCGAGCACGTGAAAGCGGCCAACGACCAGCATTACGAACTGCCAGCCGCCTTCTTCCAGCGCGTGCTGGGGCCGCACCTAAAGTATTCCTGCTGTCTCTATCCTACGGGCGCGGAGACCCTCGCCGAGGCGGAGGCGCTAGCCCTGCATGAGACATGCGCCCACGCGGAGCTTAGGGACGGGCTGGACATCCTGGAGCTCGGCTGCGGGTGGGGGTCGTTCAGCCTGTGGATGGCGGAGGTGTTCCCCAACGCCCGCATCACCTCGGTCTCCAACTCCGCATCCCAGCGCGCCTTCATCGAAGCGCGGGCGAAGACGCGCGGGTTGGACAACCTGACGGTGGTCACCGCCGACATGAACGACTTCGACACCGCCAGCCGCTTTGACCGGGTGGTGTCGGTGGAGATGTTCGAGCACATGGCCAACTGGCGCGCCCTGCTCACCCGGGTGCGGCGTTGGCTGCGTCCGAACGGGCGGCTGTTCCTGCATGTGTTCAGCCATCGGACCACGCCGTACCGGTTCGACGCCACCGACCCGGCCGACTGGATCGCCCAACACTTTTTCACCGGGGGCTTGATGCCGAGCCATGCGTTGGTCGGCCAGTTCGGCGATCTGTTCACCCTGGAGCAGGACTGGCGCTGGAGCGGTGAGAACTACGCCCGCACAGCCGATCAGTGGCTGGAGAACTACGACGCCCACGCGGGCGAGATCGGGCCGGTGCTGCGCAAGGTCTACGGCGCGGACGCCAAGCTTTGGAGCCGCCGATGGCGGCTTTTCTTCCTGGCCACCGCAGGCCTGTTCGGCCACGGGGGTGGGCAGGAATGGGGCGTCAGCCACTACCGTCTGCGTCCGACGGACTGATGTATCAATACAGGAGAGACGCCATGCCTAGGCTGGCCATCGCTTACCTCGTCACAGGCTTAGTCTTCCTTACCCTGGACGGTGGCTGGCTTTCGCTCGTCGGCCCACGTCTTTACCGGCCGGAGATCGGCGCCCTGCTGGCTGAGAAGATACAGGCCCCCCCGGCGATCCTGTTCTACCTGATCTATCTTACCGGCCTGATCTACTTCTGCGTTGCGCCCAACCTTGAGAAGGGTTGGGTAAAGGCGGCGGTGTCCGGAGCGGTGTTGGGCCTGGTGGCCTACGGCGCCTACGACCTCACCTGCCAGACGGTGATGAAAACCTGGTCGACCAAGGTCAGCGTCGCCGACATGGCCTGGGGCGCCTTCGCCAGCGCTGTGGCGTCGGCGGCAGGGGTGGCGATCACCCGATCCCTGTCCAGATCGAGCGACTGACCATGGCCAGCCTGTCGTTCGAAGCTGGGGAGGACGTCGTCCATCCGCGGCGTCACCTGCGGGGCCTCGGCGTGCACGCGCTGGTCGCGGCGCTACGCCATTGCTGGAACGTGGGAGACCTGACCGTCGTGGGTCCAGACGGTGAGGCGCATCGCATCCAAGGCGCGCAGGGCGGCGCCGACGTTCGATTCGACATCCACGATCCTCGCACGGTCCGCCGCGTTCTGAGCGCAGGCGATGTGGGCTTCGCCGACAGCTACATCGCCGGCGAGTGGGACAGCCCGGATCTCGCGCGCCTGCTCACCGCCATGTCGGCGAACTTCGACCGGCTGGCGCAACTGATCGACGGGGCGCCGTGGCTGCGCGCCTTGAACGCTGTCGCACACGCCCTGAACCGCAATAGCCGCCGAGGCTCGCGTCGCAACATCTGCGCTCACTATGACCTCGGCGACGACTTCTACCGCCTGTGGCT
Organism: uncultured Caulobacteraceae bacterium; assembly: GCA_964246615.1. Lineage (GTDB taxonomy): Bacteria > Pseudomonadota > Alphaproteobacteria > Caulobacterales > Caulobacteraceae > CAHJWH01. The sequence goes on from CAXTRP010000350.1 coordinate 2,833, forward strand.
GGATGGCGGGATGAACTACTCCTCGGCCCTGTTCGCCGATGGGCGGCGCGACCTGGTGGCGGGTCAGCGGGCCAAGCACGCGGCGCTCGCCCAGGCCATGGACCTGCAGCGCGGCCAGAGCCTGTTGGAGATCGGCTGCGGCTGGGGCGACTTCGCCCGCTTCGCCGCTACCGAATATGACGCCAAGGTCACCGCCGTCACCGTTTCCATCGCCCAGCGCGACCATGCCGCGCGCATGATCCAGGCGCAGGGCCTGTCGGAGCGCGTGGACGTGCGGCTCTGCGACTACCGCGATCTTGACGGCCGGTATGATCGCGTCGGCTCCATCGAAATGCTGGAAGCGGTGGGCGAGGCTTACTGGCCCATCTTTTTCCGCAAGCTGGACAGTCTTCTCGCTCACGCCGGTCGGGCGGCTCTGCAGGTGATCACTATCCGCGAGGACCTGTTCGACGGCTATCGTCGTCGTCCGGACTTCATCCAGTTGAACGTCTTTCCCGGCGGCATGTTGCCGAGCGAGCGCCGCCTGCAGCAGGAGACCGATCAAGCCGGGTTCAGCTGGACGGGCGTGCGTCGTTTCGGCCATGACTACGCCGACACCCTGGCCGAGTGGGCGCGCCGCTACGTGGATCGTTCGGCTGACGTTCGCGCGCAGGGCTTCGACACGCGCTTCGATCGCCTGTGGCGCTATTACCTGGCGTACTGCGAAGCAGGCTTCAGGACCGGCCGAACCGATGTCGTGCAGCTAGGCCTGATGAAGGCTTAGACGGCCGACAGGGTCCGGCGCCAAGGCAGCCGGGCTCCTAACATCCTTGGACGTGAAGGCGGTGGGATTTTGCCTTGGCCACGATGGCGTCGGAGGGGTGTCGCGCCTTGGCCTTCGCTGGCTCAGAGGGCGGCCAGCTGCCCTGTGGCGATCACCGGGCCGGTGGGTTGTCCAGTGCGGGAGCCGCCCTGCGGCTCGATGGATACCGCCAGGGTGCCCTTGCGGACGCCAGACGCGTCAGCCGCTGAGGTCAGTTGTACCGAGCTTCCGAAG
>CAXTRP010000351.1:0-1091 GCA_964246615.1 uncultured Caulobacteraceae bacterium
GAAGCTGGCGCCAGGCTGACGCGGGTTCGCGGGGGCGGCGGGGCGGCGCCGGTGGACGCCGCCGACCTGCTCGACCGGCCGCCGCGCAACCTCGATCCTGAGCGCGCCCGGCGCCTGGTGGCGGGAAAGCGGGTCCTGGTCACAGGCGCCGGCGGCACCATCGGCTCGGAGCTGACGCGCCAGGTGCTGCGGCTCGGACCGGAGCGGCTGATTCTGCTCGATGCGTCGGAGTTCAACCTCTACGCCATCGATCAGGCGCTACGCGACGAGTTCCCCCAGCCGGCGGGCGCGGGGGAGGCCTGGACGGCGGAGCTCGGCGACGTGCGCGACGTGGCCAGGCTCGAGGAGCTGTTCGCTCGGGAGCGACCCCAGGTGGTGCTCCATGCCGCAGCCCTGAAGCACGTGCCGCTGATGGAGCTGAACCCGGCGGAGGCGGTGCTCACCAACCTCGGCGGCGCCATGAACGTGGCCCGGCTCGCGCGCGGCTGCGAGGCCATGGTGTTCATCTCCACCGACAAGGCGGTGAACCCGACCAACGTGATGGGCGCCACCAAGCGGGTGGCCGAGCGCGCGGTGCGGGCGATCACCGCGGGTGCGCCGGTGCGCGCCGCGGTGGTGCGGTTCGGCAACGTGCTGGGCTCCACGGGCTCGGTGGCCCCGCTGTTCGAGCGCCAGATCGCCCGGGGCGGCCCGGTGACGGTGACCCATCCAGACATGCTGCGCTTCTTCATGACGGTGCAGGAGGCTTCGAGCCTGGTGCTCCAGGCCGCGGCCATCCCGGCCGATGCAGGCGCCGAGGGCGGGGCAGGGGGCGTCTACGTGCTCGACATGGGCGAGCCGGTGCGCATCGACCGCCTCGCCCGCCAGATGATCCAGCTGCATGGCCTGCGCCCCGACCAGGACATCGCCATCACCTATGTGGGCCTGCGCCCCGGCGAGAAGCTGTTCGAGGAGATCTTCTACGACGCCGAGACCGTGCGCCCCACCGGCGTGGACGGCGTGCTGTCCGCCTTCGACGACGCGCCTGCCTGGGCCGAGCTGGAGGCGCCGTTGCAAGCCCTGATCCAGGCCGCAAGCGCCCGCGACGAAGC
>CAXTRP010000351.1:1125-3858 GCA_964246615.1 uncultured Caulobacteraceae bacterium
GTCATCGCCCGCCTGCAAGCCTTGGAGCCGGCGTTCCGGCGAAGTTAGAAAGCCTGGATCGAGCAACCCTCCTCCCGTCGCTTCGAAGCGACGGCCGGGCTTGGACCGAAATTGGAGAGGCTTACCCGAACGCGGCCTTGACGATCGCCTTGACGCCCTCGGCGTCCGCCTCGTCGAACGCTGCGTAGCTGGTCGAGTCCAGGTCGAGCACGGCGATCAGCTCGCCGCCGCCGCCGAACACGGGAACCACCAGCTCGCTGTTGGAGCGGCTGTCGCAGGCGATGTGGCCCGGAAAGGCGTGCACGTCCGGCACGATCTGGGTCGAGCGGGTGCGCGCCGCCGCCCCGCACACGCCGCGGGAGAAGACGATGCGCAGACACCCCGGAGCACCCTGGTAAGGACCCACCACCAGTTCGGCGGTCCGCGCGGGATCGACGACATAGAAGCCCACCCAGGACGCTGCCGGCAAGGACGCCGCCAGCATAGCCGAGACCGTCGCCATGCGAGCGGTTCGGTCGGGCTCGCCCTCCAGCACCGCAGTGATCTCGTCCAGCGCCTGGCGGTAAAGGGCGGGCTTGTCGATCGGCTCGTGGCGGGCGGCGCTGGATGCGGTCATCTGCGCGCCTGCGCCTGCCCGACGGTCGTCGCCCCCCGCTGCTGCGCCCGATAGTCGGGGAGGGCCCACCAGGGCGTGTTGGGCGAGTGGTGGTGCTCCAGGTGATAGCCGAAGTGAAAACAGGTCAGTAGCGAGCCCACCCACCCGAACGCCAAGCTCCGCGCCCGGTGCTCGTCGGCGAACTCCGCCTCGTGGTGACGGTGCGGCAGCCAGGTGCCGAAGTAGAACAGCTGCACGGCCGAGGCGAGCGCCGGCATACCCCAGAACAGGGCCATGTTCAGCGGATGCACCCGAAATACGAAGACGTAGACGGCCACCGCCGCCGTCAGCCTGGCCAACTCCCTCCGGCCGAAATGGGTGAGAAAGAAGCGCAGGAACCAGGCGACAAAGGCCCGCGGGCGGTCCGGGTGAAAGTCCGGGTCCTCCGCCGTTCCCGGAGCCCGATGATGCTCCTTATGGCTGCGTTGCAGCTGCGCATAGGTAAAGCCGGGATTGTAAAGCGCCACCGCCAGCTGACCGAGCCCCGTGTTGAGGCGCGGCCGGCCTACCGCCAGGCTCCCGTGGATGGCGTCATGGGCGACGATGAACAGGCCAACGCTCAGCCAGCTCTGCAGGGCGATGATCAGCGGCGCCAGCGCCCAGCCCCAACCAGCGGGGCGGAACAGGAAGACGCCGAACAGATGCAGCGCAATCCAGCCGCCGATCACGCCGACCGCCAGCGAAACGCCGATCCAGGTCTGGCGCGACGCCGCCGGACAACCCGCTGACGTTGATCGAACGGCGGCGGCGCCGAACTCGAGGCGATCTGGGACGCTCACACGGTCTCCTGGAGCATTCGCCCTCCCGACACCTCAAGCATGGCGTCCGTCGGCTCCATGCGCAACGGGTCAGCGAAAACATGCCGCCTCCGGCCCCACGCGACGTTAGGACGTTGGCCCCGCTCACGCCGGATCAAGCCTTTGACCGACCTTCTGACCTGGAACGCCCTGGCGTCCTTCCTCACGCTCACCTTCCTGGAGCTGGTGTTGAGCGTGGACAACATCCTGTTCGTGGCGGTCGCGGCGGCGCGGCTGCCGTCCGACCGGCGAGGTCTCGGTCGCCAGCTCGGGCTGTGGCTGGCGCTGGCGCTACGGGTGGCGATGCTGGTGGGGCTGGTCTGGCTGACGCGCATCGACGTGACCCTGTTCAAGGCGTTTGGCCGGGCGGTGAGCGTGAAGGACGTGGTGCTGATCTCAGGGGGCCTGTTCCTGCTCTACAAGGGAGCCACTGAAATCCACGACGACCTGGAAGGAGAGGCCGATGACCCGGACTCGGGCCGTGCGCCGTCTTCGCTGGCCGCCGTGGTGGTGCAGATCGGGCTGATCAACATCGTCTTCTCGCTCGACAGCGTGATCACCGCGGTCGGCATGTCCAACCAGTTGCCGGTGATGATTGGGGCTGTGGTGGTGGCGACGCTGGCCATGATGGTGGGCGCCAAGCCGCTCGGCGACTTCATCGAGCGTAGGCCGACCGCCAAGATGCTCGGCCTGGCCTTCATCCTGCTCATCGGCATGGCGCTGATCGCCGAGGGCACCGGCTTCCATGTTCCTCGCGGCTATCTCTACTTCGCCATCGCCTTTTCCCTGTTCGTGGAGCTGCTGAACGGCGCGAGGAAGCGTCGGCCGCGCGGGGCTCAGTAGAACAGCTTGCGAAGGCTCAGGCTTATGGTGCGCCCGGCCGGGTCCAGATAGGCGGACTGGTAGATCAGGGGCGTCTCGCCGGTTCCGTCGCGGACGCTGATGCGGGTGTCGAATAGGTTGACGACGTTGATGCTGATCCGCGAGCCTCGGAGCCAGGGGAAACGCGCCGTCACGAATGGCTGCTGGCCCAGGTAGTCGAACAGGCGGAAGTTCACTGTGCCGATGTCGGAGAAGTTCAGCGTCTCCGCCGGCGCGTCGGTGGCGCCGCGCACCGTCGTGCCGCTCTTCCAGTCCGCCGACAGCCGCGCGCCGACGCCCGCCAGCGTGAAGCCGGCCTGGGCTTCGATCTCATGTCGATACTGGCCTCCGGTGTTCCCCATGGCGGCGCCGTTCAGGAAGTCGAGTTCGGGGCCGCCGGGACGCAGCACCTGCCGGTCC
>CAXTRP010000352.1:0-3806 GCA_964246615.1 uncultured Caulobacteraceae bacterium
CACGGGCTGGACAAGATCAACGCCTACCCGAAGTACGCCGACTTTACCGCCGACGTGGTGGACAGCGTGCTGGAGGAGGCGTCCAAGATCGCGACCGAGGTGCTGCTGCCCACCAACGCGGTGGGCGACCTGGAAGGCTGCGTGCTGGAAAACGGCGTGGTGCGTACGCCCACCGGCTTCAAGGCGGCCTACGACCTGTTCCGCGAAGGCGGCTGGTCCTCCATCGCCGCTGACCCGGAATGGGGCGGCCAGGGCATGCCGGAGAGCGTAAACAAGATGGTGGAGGAGATGATCTCCGCCGCCAACGTCGCCTTCGGCCTTTACCCAGGCCTGACCGGCGGCGCGATCCGGGCGTTGAAGGACCATGGCTCCCAGGCGCTGAAGCAAGCCTATCTGCCCAGGATGGTGGACGGAACCTGGACCGGCGCCATGTGCCTGACCGAGGCGCACTGCGGCACCGACCTGGGCCTCCTGCGCACCAAGGCGACGCCGAACGGCGACGGCAGCTACCGCATAGACGGGGCCAAGATCTTCATCTCCGCGGGCGAACACGACCTGACCGAGAACATCGTCCACCTGGTGCTGGCCAAGCTGCCGGACGGGCCGAAGGGCGTGAAGGGGATCAGCATGTTCCTGGTGCCCAAGTTCATCCCCAACGAAGACGGCGGTCCCGGTCAGCGCAACGGCGTGGTCTGCACCGGGATCGAGCACAAGATGGGCCTGAAGGGCTCGGCCACCTGCCAGCTGACGTTCGAGGACGCCAAGGGTTGGCTGGTGGGCGAGGCCAACAAGGGCATGGCCGCCATGTTCACCATGATGAACCTGGAGCGCCTCGCCGTGGGCGTGCAGGGCCTGGGCATAAACGAGGCCGCCTACCAGTCCGCCGTCGCCTACGCCAAGGACCGGCTGCAGGGCCGTTCCCTTTCGGGGCCCAAGCGCCCCGACCTGCCGGCCGATCCGATCATCGTGCATCCCGACGTGCGGCGGATGCTGATGACCATGCGCGTCTCGGCCGAAGGCTGCCGCGCGGTGGGCGGCTGGGTCGCCCAGGCCATGGACGTGGCCGAAGCCAGCGAGGACCCGGCGGAGAAGCAGGCCGCCGACGATTTCGTCGCCCTGATGACGCCGGTGGTGAAGGCGCTGTTCACCGACCTGGGATCGGAGGCCTCCAACCTCGCCATCCAGGTCTACGGCGGCCACGGCTACATTCGCGAACACGGCGTCGAACAATATGTGCGCGACGCCCGCATCGCCCAGCTCTATGAGGGCGCGAACGGCATCCAGGCCATGGATCTGGTCGGGCGCAAGGTCGGCGCGCACATGGGGCGTCATCTCCGCGGCTTCTTCCACCCCATCTCGGAGTTCATCGCCGCCAATCGGGACGACGCGCAGATCGGCAAGATGGTCGGCAAGCTCGAGCAAGCTTTCGGCGCGCTGCAGCTGAGCACGGGCGATCTGGTGCAGCGATCCATGAAGGACCCTGAAGAGGCTGGAGCGGCGGCTGTGGACTATCTGCGCATGCTGGGCCTGGTCGCCATGGGCTACATGTTCGTCAAGTCGGCCAAGATCGCCGTGGAGAAGGCGCCGACCGCAAACGGCGACGCCGGCTTCTACGAGGCCAAGATCACCAGCGCGCGCTTCTTCATCGACCGGGTGCTGCCCCAGGCGACGGGCTTGTTCCTGACGCTCAAGGCCGGCAAGGCGTCGATGATGGGCCTGGCCGAGGGCGCGTTCTGAGCGGCGAGGCGCAGGAGGGCTCTCCGCCCGCGGGGTTCATCCGGCTGCCGCTGTCGCGTTCCAGCGACTTCACCGCCGCCGCCGGTCCGTGGTTCGCCAAGGACGAGGGAGGGCGGCTGGTGGGGGGCTTCCGGGTGCTGGACAAGCACCTGAACCCTAACGGGGTCTGCCATGGCGGAATGCTGGCCACCTTCTGCGACGTGCTGATGTCGACGTCGTGCGCCTACCTGGCGGCGGACGAGACACCGATCCTGCCTACCGTCTCCCTGTCCCTGGACTATCTGCAGCCGACGCCTGCGGGCGCCTGGGTGGAAATCAGGACGGATCTGCTGCGGCGGGGCCGGCGCTTGGCTTTCGCCCAGGCGCTGGTCACCGTGGAAGGCTGTCCCACCGTACGCGCCAATGGCGTCTTCAGCGTGCCCGCGACCAAGCCCGACGGTCCCAACTGGATGGCCATGCTGAAACGCCTGCTCGGCGCAGCGTGATCGTCGCGGCCAGCTTCAGGGCCGGCTCGGCGGTTCCCTGAACCGCCCTACCACCGCGGTGAGACCGTCCAGCACCCTTGCAATAACCTCGGGTGGCGCAGCGCCTGAGTCTTCCTGCCGTAACAGTCGCATGCCTTCGAGGTGCACGCTCACCGCCGCAGCGTTCCAGCGGGACGGTCCTCCCAGTACGTCGAGGAGTTCGCACAGGCTGTAGGCCGCCCGGCCCAGCGCCGGCAGACCGAAGACCGCGGCGATGCCCGCAAGCTCGTTGGACGCCTGGTAGAGTTCCTGCACCTGGTTTGCAGTCGGATCGGCCGGAGCCCTTGCGCCCAGGTCGCGCAGCAGCGTGTCGATGCGATCCAGGCCTGGGGGCTTTATCTCGGCGATGTTGGCCTCTGCGCGGGCGAGCGCTTCGGCCGGGGTGATCCCATCCGCCGTGTTGACGAAGTTCGCCAGACGGTTGGGGTGGCTGATGCGGCGGACGATGCCGGTCGTCGGGGTCGTCGGGGTCGTCGCCGGTTGCGCGGACATATCCGATTTCGGAGGGTTCATACGGGGTTGGCCAATCTTGCGGTTCGGTCGGCGGGGTCATCCTTGCGACGACCCGGTGAGTCGGCGGGCGGGCCCAGCGACTGGAAGCGGCGGTCCGGCCCGAAGTAGGTGTCACACTCGATGAAGGGCCGGCTTTCCCGCGCGACCCAAAGGAGCCGATCAAGGATCACGCGCGGACTGAGCGGTTTGAGCACCAGGAAGTTCGCACCACAGTCGCGAGCGGCCGCCACCTCGCTGCCGCGCGTGTGGGCGCTGACCAGGATCACGGGCGCGAAGGCGTTAGGCTCCAGCTTCGAGCGTCGAAGCCGCCTTACGAACTCGTAGCCGTCGCCGTCCGGCAACCGCGGGTCGCAGACGACGAGGTCCAGGGGCGCACCGCTGGCGACGCGCATGGCTTCCGCAACCGATCCCGCCCGGGCGATGGAACTGACGCCGAAGCCGTTGAACATCTGCAGCAGGATGGTCATGCCCTGGAGCGTGGCTTCGACCAGCAGCACGTTCGCCTTCTCGAGGTTGATCCGTAAGGCCGGTCCGGTCGGCGCAGACATGGCGGTCCGTTCTAGAAGAGGTCGCAGTCGCCCGTGGCGACTTCGGCCTCGCGGGTGGCGGCGGCGGGGGCGAAACGGCTGGCCTGGCTGGTCAGGCGCAGCCGCGCCGCCGCGTCGGCCGAGGCTTTCGGCAGGTTTCCCAGCTGGCCAGACCGCAAGGTGGTGAGAAAGGCCTCCAAGCCCTGCAGACGCTGCACCAGGCCATCCAACGCCTGGGCGCGTTCAAGGGCGTCGTCGGGCCGCACGGGCGGATTGCGCATGAGCTGGCCGAAGAGCAGCTGCAACCGGTCGGCGGACCGTGCGAGATCGCCGGTCTCGCCGGCCAGGGTGGTCAGGAGGGCGCGCAGCGGCTCTTGCTGGTTCGAGACCCGCGCCGCTGCTTCTGTCCGGGTGGCTGGCATCGTGCGACCTTTAGAAAAGCTCGACCGCGCCGCAGTCGTGGCCGGTGTCGTTGGCGGCGGGCGCACCACGGACCTCTTGAGCG
>CAXTRP010000353.1:0-3795 GCA_964246615.1 uncultured Caulobacteraceae bacterium
CTGGTCGGCCAGCCAGTAGTCTTTGAACATCTTGGACAGATACTTGGAGCCCGTATCGCAGACGAAAGTGACCACACGCTTCGGATCGCTCTGATCGCGGCAATAGCGCAGCGAGGCCGCCAGCAATGTGCCGGAGGAGGAGCCGCCGAGCACGCCCGCCACCCGCAGCAGCGCGCGCGCAGCAGCCATGCTCTCGCTGTCGGTGACGGCGTAGGCTTTCTTGGTGAACGACAGGTCGCAGTTGGGCGGGATGAAGTCCTCGCCGATCCCTTCCACCACCCAGGAGCCGGGCTCCACCTGCTTATCGTCGTTGATCAGCGGCGCCAGGATCGAGCCGACCGGATCGGCGACGATCATCTGGGTCTTGGGCGACGCCTTGGCGAAGAAGCGGCCGAGCCCTGTCAGCGTTCCGCCGGAGCCCACGCCGCAGACCACCGCGTCCACGTCGCCGTCCATCTGCTCCAGGATCTCCGGCCCTGTGGTGGTCTCATGCGCCAGCGGGTTGGCGGGATTGGCGAACTGGTTGATGAAGACCGAGTTCGGCATATCGGCGGCGATGCGCTCGGCGATGTCCTGGTAATACTCGGGGTGGCCCTTGCCCACGTCGGATCGGGTCAGTCGCACGTCGACGCCCAGGCCCCGCAGGTGCTGGATCTTCTCGCGGCTCATCTTGTCGGGCACCACCAGGATCAGGCGATAGCCCTTCAGGATACCCACCTGCGCGAGGCCCAGGCCGGTATTGCCGGCGGTGGCCTCGATGATGGCGCCGCCGGGCTTCAGCCGGCCATCCGCCTCAGCCGCCTCGATCATGGTGAGCGCAATGCGGTCCTTGATCGAGCCGCCAGGGTTGGTGTTCTCAAGCTTCAGAAACAGCTTGCACGGCCCGGTGTCGAAGCCGTGCAGCTCCAGCATCGGGGTGCGGCCGATCAGGTCCAGAGCAGAGCCGACGGGCTTTGAAAGAGGAAGATGGGGCATGGCCAAGTCCTAACGCCCTTCCCCCCTCAGGTAGGAGAAGGGCAAGCGCTCACATGGTTCCGATGAAATCCTGCTTGGTCACCGCCACGCCTTTGTGCCGCAGGATGTCGTAGGCCGTGGTGACGTGGAAGAAGAAGTTCGGGATGACGAAGTGGAGCAGGTACTGCTGACCCTTGAAGTCCATGGTGATCTGGCCGCCCTGGAAGCTCAGGTGAATGTCCCGCGTCTCGCTGCCGTCAACGTCTGCAACCGGGACGCCGTTCAGATAGTCCACCGCCTTGGCGATCCGCTCGCGCAGTTCGATCAGGGTCGTCTCCTGGTCCGGCCAAGCGGGCGGCTCGTGACCGGCGAGCCGGGCGACGCCGTTCTTGACCATGTCGGTGGCTATCTGGACTTGGCGCGGCAGGGCGAACATGTCGGGCGCCAGGCCGGCGGCCATCAGCTCGGCCTCGGTGATCCGTCCAGCCTCCACCTCCGCCTGCGCCTTGCCTAGGATGGCGGAAAGCGCCCTGAGGGTCTGCACGAACATCGGCGTGGACGCTTGGTGCATGGACAAGCTCATCGATCTTCTCCTGGGTCCGGCGATCAGGCCGCCGTCCACTTCAGTTTTGGCTTGCGCGCTGCAGCCGTCTCGTCGAGCCGCCGAAGCGGCGCGTGGAAGGGCGCACCCTTGAAGCGCTCGGTATCGCCCGCCTTGGCCGCCGACGCCAGGGCGCGCATGGCTTCGGCGAAACGGTCGAGTTCGGCTTTCGACTCCGTCTCGGTCGGTTCGATGAGCATGGCCCCGTGCACCACTAGCGGGAAGTACATGGTCATGGGGTGGAAGCCCTCGTCGATCATGGCCTTGGCGAAATCGAGCGTGGTGACCCCGGTGTCCGCCAGCCAACGGTCGTCGAACAGGGCCTCGTGCATGCAGTAGCCCTCGAAGGCGGGGGTCATCACATCGACCAGGCGCGCTTTCAGGTAGTTGGCGTTCAGCACCGCGTCTCCCGAGACCTGGCGCAGGCCGTCCGCGCCGTGGCTCAGCATGTAGGCGTAGGCGCGCACGAACATGCCCATCTGGCCATGGAAGGCGCACATGCGGCCAAAGCCCTGCGGCCGGTCCTCTGCGCGCTCCTCGTGCTCCCGCAGGCTGTAGCCGCCTTCGCCATGCACGACCCAGGGCCGCGGTGCGAACGGCGCCAGGGCTTCGGACAGCACGACCGGCCCCGCTCCCGGCCCGCCGCCGCCATGCGGGGTGGAGAAGGTCTTGTGCAGGTTGATGTGCATGGCGTCGACGCCGAGATCGCCCGGCCGCACCCGCCCGACGATGGCGTTGAAGTTGGCCCCGTCGCAGTAGAAGTAGGCCCCCGCCTCATGCGTCAGGCGCGCGATCTCCACGATCTCGCTCTCGAACAGGCCGCAGGTGTTGGGGTTGGTGACCATGATGGCCGCGACCTCCGGCCCGAGCTTGGCCGCGAGGTCCTTCAGGTCAACGCGACCGTCGGCCGTCTGGGCGATCTCCTCCACCGCGTAGCCGACCTGGGCGGCGGTGGCGGGATTGGTGCCGTGGGCGGAGGTGGGCACCAGCACCTTGCGCCGCGCATCGCCGCGGGCCTCATGCGCCGCGCGGATGGCCAGCAGCCCACACAGCTCCCCGTGCGCGCCGGCCTTGGGCGACAGGGCCACCGCGGTCATGCCGGTCAGGGTGACCAGCCAGTGGCTGAGCTCGTCCATCAGCTCCAGCGCACCCTGCACCGTCGAGAGCGGCTGCATGGGATGAATGTCGGAAAAGCCCGGCAACCGCGCCATCCGCTCGTTCAGGCGCGGATTGTGCTTCATGGTGCACGAGCCGAGCGGATAGAGCGCCAGGTCTATGGCGTGGTTCTTCTGGCTCAGCCGCACGTAGTGGCGCACCGTTTCGGGCTCGGACAGGCCAGGCAGGCCGATGGTGTCGCTGCGCACCAGATCACCGAGATCGGAGGTGTCCAGGTCGGCGTCGGGTTCGGGCATGTCGACGCCGGTCTTGTCCCAGCCGCCGAGTTCGAAGATCAGCGCCTCATCCTGCAGCAGGCCGCGCGCGCCGGTGAGGCTGGCGGGTTCGCCGTCGGACAGTTGCACCATCTCGGCGCGGCCGGCGGGGCGGATCGGTCCGGTTGTCGCGGTCATGCCAGCGCCTCCTGCAACGCGCCCGCAAGGGCGGCTATGTCCTCGTCCTGGGTGGTCTCGGTGGCGGCGAGCAGCAGGACGTCGTCCATGCCGGCGCGCGGCGCGAGGCGGCTGACGGGTACGCCGGCGATCACGCCACGGGTCGCCAGTAAGTCGACCAGTGGCGCAGCGGGCGTGGGCAGCCGCACTGCGATCTCGTTGAAGAAGCGTGTGGTGAGCACCTCCACACCCGGCACGTCCGCCACGGCCGCTCGAAGCTTGCGCGCCTGCTGATGGTTGAGCAGCGCCAAGCGGCGTAGTCCGGTCTCGCCTAGTAGGGTTATGTGGATTGTAAAGGCGAGCGCACAAAGTCCTGAATTGGTGCAGATATTCGATGTCGCCTTGTCACGGCGGATATGCTGCTCCCGAGTGGAGAGGGTGAGCACGAAGCCCCGATCTCCGGCCGCGTCCACCGTCTGGCCGCAAACCCTTCCCGGCATCTGGCGCACGTACTTGTCGCGGGTAGCGAACAGGCCGACGTAAGGCCCGCCATAGCTCAATCCGTTGCCGATGGATTGGCCCTCCCCCACCACGATGTCGGCTCCCATGGCCCCTGGCGATTGCAGCAGGCCATAGGAAACCGCCTCGGTCACCACCACGATCAGGAGGGCTCCGGCGGCGTGCGCGGCTTTC
>CAXTRP010000354.1:0-3792 GCA_964246615.1 uncultured Caulobacteraceae bacterium
TGATGACGTTCTGCACGCCCAACCCCTTCAGCCGCGCCTCCGCCTCGCCGAGCAGCGTGCGGTAGCGCTCCACCGTGTAGACGTAGCGGGCGAGCCTGGCCAGCACCGCGGTCTGGTAGCCGCTGCCCGTGCCGATCTCCAGCACCCGGTGGCGGGGCTTCAGCTGCAGCGCCTGGGTCATCAGCCCCACGATCAGCGGCTGGGAAATGGTCTGGCCGCAGGCGATGGGCAGCGCCGAATCCTCCCACGCCCGCTCCTTGAACAGCTGGGGCACGAACAGGTCGCGCTGGATGGCCTCGATGGCGTTCAGCACCGCGGGCTCGGTCACGCCGCCGGAGCGCAGGCCCAGCACCAGCTTGGCGCGGCGCGTCTCGGCCTGCTCGCCTGCGGCGTCCGCCACCGGGTTCAGGCCTTGTCCGGCAGGGTGGGGACGTCGCCGCCCAGCAGACCCTTCAAGTCGTGTACGGTCTGGCGGTGGGTGAGGTCGATGTGCAGCGGCGTCACCGAGATGCGTCCCTCGCGCACGGCGTGCAGGTCGGTGCCTGCGACCGGCGTGGTGATCTTGCCCCGGTAGCCGAGCCAGAAATAGTCCCGGCCGCGCAGGTCGGTGCGCTTGTCGAAATGCAGGTAGGACTCGTCGCGCGTCCCCTGCACGGTCACCTCCACACCGGTCACCGCCTCAGGCGCCACCGGCGGAAAGTTCATGTTCATGACCACGTTGGCCGGCCAGCCGATCTCGAGCAGTCGTGCGATCACGCCCGGCGCATGGGCCTCGGCGGTGTCGTAGCGGGCGACCACGCTGTCGTGGAAGCGGCTCAGGACCTGGGACAGGGCGATGGACGGCACGCCCAGCGCCATCCCCTGCAGCGCCCCGGCGACCGTGCCGGAAAAGGTGACGTCCTCCGCCACGTTCTGCCCGCGGTTGACGCCGGAGAGCACCAGATCCGGCTTGCGGTCCGCCAGCAGCTCCTGCACCGCCAGCATCACGCAGTCGGTCGGCGTGCCGGACGCTGCGAACACCTTGTCGCCGAGCTTGCGGATGCGCACCGGCTCGGTCAGCGTCAGCCGCCGCGACGCCCCCGACTGCTCGGTCTCCGGCGCGCAGACCCAGACGTCGTCGCCGAGCTTGCCGGCGATGCGCACCAGCGCGTCCAGCCCCTCCGCCCCGATCCCGTCGTCGTTGGTGATCAGGATACGCAACTCAGCCGTCTCCGATGTGCGTCTGGCCGGCCATGTAGGGCTGGAGCGCTGTGGGGATGGCGATGCGGCCGCCCTCGTCCTGGTAGTTCTCCATCACCGCCACCAGGGTGCGGCCCACCGCCAGCCCCGAACCGTTCAGGGTGTGGGGGAAGCGCGTGCCCTTCTCCCCCGCCTTCTTGATGCGGGCGTCCATGCGCCGGGCCTGGAAGTCGCCGCAGTTGGAGATCGAACTGATCTCGCGATAGGTGGCCTGCGAGGGCAGCCAGACCTCCAGGTCGAAGGTCTTGCGGGCGGTGAAGCCCATGTCGCCGGCGCAGAGCAGAAGGTTGCGGAACGGCAGCTCCAGCCGCTTCAGCACCGCCTCGGCGCACTCGACCATGCGGCCGTGCTCGGCCTCCGACGCCTCGGGCGCGGTAATGGAGACCAGCTCGCACTTGATGAACTGGTGCTGGCGGATCATCCCCCGCGTGTCGCGGCCGGATGCGCCGGCCTCGGAACGGAAGCAGGGTGTGAGGGCGGTGTAGCGAAGGGGGAGCGCCTCCTCCGCCGTGATCTGCTCGCGGACGAGGTTAGTGAGGGAGACTTCAGCGGTCGGGATGAGAAAATGACGGTTCGATTTTACCAGCATCCTGTAGAGGGTGAGCTGAAAGTCACCGGTATCCATCACGACTGCACCGTCCGTCCGAGCCGCAACCACCTCTTCGGAACTAATATTTGTCTTCTTCATGAACGACTCGAAGTCGACATCGGAAGCTTGGAAAAGATCTTCTTCAAACTTCGGCAGCTGCCCCGTTCCAAACAGCGCCTGATCCCGCACCAGCAAGGGCGGCGAAACCTCCTCATACCCGTGCTCCCGCGTCTGCAGGTCGAGCATGAACTGGCCGAGCGCGCGTTCCAGGCGGGCGAGGTCGCGCTTGAGGACCACAAAGCGGGAGCCGGACATGCGAGCGGCGGCCTCGAAGTCCATCATGCCCAGCGCCTCGCCGAGCTCCACATGGTCCCTGACCCACCCCTGCCCCGTCATCCCGGACGGCGCAGCCGATCCGGGACCCAGCGTCGCCACGATGTCCCGGGGGCTGGGTCCCGGCTCTGCGCTGCGCTCCGGCCGGGATGACGACAGGAGGGGCGCGCCCCATCGGCTCACCTCCACGTTGCCGTGCTCGTCGGCGCCTTCCGGCACGTCGGCCGCGGGGAGATTGGGGTAGCCGGCGAGGAGGCCGCGCAGCGCTTCCGCGGCGGCCTTCTCGGCCTCCGGCAGGCCGGAGAGCTGCGCCTTCAGGGCCTCGACCTCGGCCATCAGCTCGGCGGCGCGCGCCTCGCCGCCGGCCTTCTTGGCGGCGCCGATCAGCTTGGAGGCTTCGTTGCGGCGGGCCTGGGCGGTCTCGAAGGCGGCCTTGGCGGCGCGGAGCTTGGCGTCGGCCTCAAGGATCGCGTCGGTGGGGAGCGGGTCCAGGCCGCGCGAGGTCCAGCCGCGGTCGAACACGGCGCGGTCGTCGCGGATGGCCTTCACGTCGAACATCGGGGAGGAGCGACTCAATAAGCGGCGCGCAGGGTGAGCGGCCTGTTTACGGGGCGAGGCCGGACAGGGGAAGCGTCTCGTTCGCCCGCTGCGAGAGCGCGGTCAGTCGGCCCCGTAGACGATCATCGCCGGCGTGACGCCCAGGGCCTGGGCGTAGGCGCGCACCACGGCGTCGGGGATGTCGTGCTCGCCGTTCTCGTGGGAGCGCACGTTGCTCATGTTCACCCCGCACAGCTCGGCCAGCTGCGCCCGGGTACGCCCGGTGCGCTCGCGCAGCATCTTCAGCCGCTCGCCCTGCGAGCCGCTGGCGATCCGCGCCTTCTCGCCCGTGGTGACGCCCAGCCGCTTGGCCGTGGCGGTGATGATCCGCACCGCCTTGCCGATCTGCTGCTGCTCGTCCTCAAAGCCGTACTGGCCCAACAGCACGTGGGCCCGACGCAGGATCTCGAAGTCGTCCATGACACGACCTTAGCCCTGGCGGAGGCGGATGGGAATCGAACCCACCACCCGCTGTTGGCGGGCCGCTGGTTTTGAGGACCAGGAGGGCCACCAGACCCCGATCGCCTCCACCTCTTCCGCTATCAGGGCTTGGCCGCCGGACCAAGGACGCGCCGGTCCCCCTGGCGGCGGGTGAAGCGGATGGCGTCCAGGTATTCGAGCAGCGGCACGCTGAACTTGCGCGAGACGCCCAGCACGCTCCCCGCCTCCCCCGTCGTGAGCCCCGGTGGCGCAAGCCGTGAGGCGAGACGGGTGCGGGCCTCGGCGACGGCGTCGCGGTGGAAGACCAGCTCGCGCTTCTGCACCTGATCGACGGCGCGCACGGCTTCTCCAGACTGGAGCAACCGGTCCAGCGCCCGGCGGGCGGCAGGGGTCGAGGCGAGGTCGGCGAGGTCGGGCGGGCTCAAGCCTGCGGCCCGCAGGCGGGCGCCCAGGGCGGCCGCCAGCGCCGCCTCCTGCGCGGCTCGGGCAGCGGCGGCGTCGCGGGCGGCGGGCAGGCGCACGGTTCCGCCCTCCACCTGCAGCCGCCCCGCCGTGGCGAGGGCGGCCACCACCGCGTCCAGCACGGCGGGCGA
>CAXTRP010000355.1:0-3790 GCA_964246615.1 uncultured Caulobacteraceae bacterium
CCAGCGGCTCGCGGTCAGCCAGCCGGCGCCGCCCGCGGCGGTCGCCGAGGTCACCACGCTCGACGCCTTCGCCGCCGCCGCGCCCTTCGGTGCGGCGCTGCTGGAAGGCGGCGACCCGTTCGAGGCGGCGATCCTGGAGGCCAACGAGGCCATGGAGGCCCTCACCGAAGGCGCGGCGCGGCCGGGCCAGCGCTTTAGCGAGCTGATCGATCCGGCCTCGCGCAACGAGGCGCGCGCGCGGCTGGCGTCGCGTCAGGGCGGCCCGGTCGAGGTCCGGCTGGTCAAGGGGTCCGAGGGTGCGAGCCCCAAGGTGGCGCACCTCTACGTCACCCAGGCCGCCGACCGGGTGGTGGCCTACCTGCTCGACGTCTCCGAGCAGAAGCAGCTGGAGCTGCAGCTGGAGCAGTCGCAGAAGATGCAGGCCATCGGCCAACTCGCGGGCGGCGTGGCCCACGACTTCAACAACCTGCTCACCGCCATCCAGCTCAGGCTCGACGAGCTGCTGCACCGCCATCCGGTGGGCGATCCGAGCTATGAGGGCCTGAACGAGATCAGGCAGACCGGCGTGCGCGCGGCCGACCTGGTGCGCAAGCTGCTGGCCTTCTCGCGCAAGCAGACGGTGCAGCGCGAGACGCTCGATCTCGGCGAGCTGATCAGCGAGTTCGAGGTGCTGCTGCGCCGCCTGCTGCGCGAGGACGTGATCTTGTCCACCGACTACGGCCGCGACCTGCCGCTCGTGCGCGCCGACAAGAGCCAGCTCGAGACCGCGGTGATGAACCTGGCGGTGAACGCGCGAGACGCGCTCCGCTCCCACGGCCCCCGCGCGGGCAAGATCGCCACGGTGCGCATCCACACCGCCCGGGTGGGTCAGGCCGCCGCCAAGGCGATGGGCTTCCCCACCGCGCCGCCCGAGGGCTGCGCGCTGATCGAGGTCGCCGACAACGGTCCGGGCATCCCGCCCGAGGCCATGTCCAAGATCTTCGAGCCCTTTTTCACCACCAAGCCGGTGGGGGAGGGGACGGGGCTCGGCCTCGCCACCGTCTACGGCATCGTCAAGCAGGCCGACGGCTGGATTCACGTCGACAGCCCGGTCGGCGGCGGCGCTGCGTTCCGCATCTTCCTGCCCATCCATGTTCCGCCCGCGGGCCAGCTCGCGCCCGCTCCCATCGCTCCGCCCAAGCCCGCCGCGCGCGACCTGTCCGGCGCCGGCCGCATCCTGTTCGTGGAGGACGAGGATGCGGTGCGCGGCGTTGCGGCGAGGCTGCTACGCGCGCGCGGCTACGAGGTGATCGAAGCGTGCGACGGCGAGGAGGCGCTGGAGCTGGCCGAGACCCACGCCGGCGAGATCGACCTGATGATCTCCGACGTCATCATGCCGGGGCTCGACGGACCCACCCTGCTGAAGAAGGCCCGCCCGCACCTGGGCTCCATCCCGGTGATGTTCATCTCCGGCTATGCGGAGGCGGAGTTCTCCGACCTGCTGGAAGGCGAGACCGGCGTGACCTTTCTGCCTAAGCCCATCGACATCAAGATGCTGGCCGAACGCGTGAAGCAGCAGCTGTCGGCGTAACCTCCGCTTGAGGAAGGCGACGCGGGCGGCGTTCGACTTGTCCTCTCCGCAGTCGTGGCTTACGTCACATGTCACGTGAAGGAGCAGGTCTATGGCGGCTTCGGTCGGTGAGAGGGTTCAGAAGCGGCGCGATGCATTGCGCGCCTCCGGCATGCGGCCGCTACAGATCTGGGTGCCCGACACCCGCCGAGCTGGTTTCGCCGAAGAATGCCGGCGGCAGTCCAGGGTCGTGGCCGAGGCCGATGCAGCCGACCGCGATCTCGATGCTGTCATGGACGCCGCGTTTCTCGATCTCGACCCCGAGGACGAGGCTTGAAGCGGGGCGACCTTGTCACGGTCGCCCTGCCCGGCGACTTCAGCAAACCGCGTCCCGCGCTCGTGATCCAGTCCGATCGGTTCGATCAGACCGGCACGGTCACTGTCCTGCTAGTCTCTGGAACGTTGGTGGACGCGCCCCTGATCAGACCCGCCGTCGACCCGACCGCCGCCAACGGCTTGCGGAAGCGGTCGCAGGTGATGGTGGACAAGGCCATGTCGGTCAAGCGGGACCGGATCGGCACGACGATCGGAAGTCTCGACGCTGAGGCTATGCTGGCCGTGATGCGGGCGATCGCGGTGTTCTTCGCCATCGCCTGACGGATCAGCGTAGGGAGATCGACACGCGACCAACTCCGACTGGACAGGTCGCTCGCCACCTTGGACGCAAGCACCTTGCCGGGACGTCAGAACGATCCTCGCAGGATAAGCGGCGATCTGAATGGGCGGACCCGCAAGCGGCTATTCAGAAACATCAATAAAATCTCGCAGGTACAATAGCTTACCAGCTTTTTCGCCGCATCTGCGCGCCAGGGGTCGATAAGCGCTTTACACGGGGGTTCATCGACCCTATTTCGCAGCTCCCGGCGGACCCGATCAACGCTCCTCGCGAGTGCTGCTAACGCCGGTCTAGGTTCAACATCCATAGGGGTTTACGTGAGGTGGGAAACTACCATACGCCCCTGGACCTGGTCCGTGAGCGGTCCGTCGAACGTCCAGTCGCACTCGTGCGTCCTGGCGTCGTTGCCGTAGCGGCCAACTGGTTCCAGGCACAGTTCAAAGGCGACGTCTTCTACGCGGTGAAGGCCAACCCGAGCCCATGGGTCATCCAGACCCTGTGGGATAACGGGGTGCGATCCTTCGACGTGGCGTCGATCCCAGAGATCGAGCTGGTGCGCTCCATCGCGCCCGAGGCTCGTCTCGCCTACATGCACCCGGTGAAGAGCCGGGCCGCGATCCGTCGCGCCTATCATGAGTTCGGCGTACGCACCTTTGCGCTCGACACCCATGAGGAGCTGGCCAAGATCCTTCAGGAGACGGGCGACGCCCGCGATCTGAACCTGATCGTGCGCATGGCGGTGAACACTGAAGGCGCCCAGTATGCGCTGGGCGGCAAGTTCGGGGTCTCGGCCGAAGATGCGCCCTCCCTGCTGCTCGCCGCCCGCCGGGCGACCGAGGAGCTGATGGGCGTCAGCTTCCACGTGGGCTCACAATGCATGAACCCATACGCCTACAAGGCGGCCATGGCGCAGGTCTCCCGCGCCCTGGTGCGTGCGGGCGTGTTCGCCGACGTGGTGGACGTGGGCGGCGGCTTCCCGTCGGTCTATCCGGGCATGCAGCCGCCTGAGCTCAAGCTCTACATGGACGCCATCCATGCGGGCTTCGAGGAGATGATGGTGCACGAGACCACCGAACTGTGGTGCGAACCCGGCCGGGCGCTGGTGGCCGAGGCCTCCTCCATCCTGACCAAGGTGGAGTTGCGCAAGGGCTCCTCGCTCTATCTGAACGAGGGCTCCTACGGCTCCATGTTCGACGCGACGCATTCCAAGTGGCCGTTCCCGGTCAAGCTGGTGCGCGACGGCGAGGCGTCTTCCGACGTGACGCCGTTCGGATTCTTCGGGCCGACCTGCGACTCGATCGACCACATGCCCGGCCCCTTCTTCCTGCCGGACGACGTGGACGAGGGCGACTATATCGAGATCGGCATGCTGGGCGCCTATGGCGTGGCCATGACCACCCGCTTCAACGGCTTCGGCGACGTGGAGACGGTGGTGGTGGACGACGCCCCGATGGCCAGCCTCTACGGCCTGGCGCCCGAGGAACTCGAAGCCGCTCCGGCGGTCGCCGAGACCAAGGTCGTCAAGCTCTCGTCACGTTCGAGGCGTAGACGCCGACGGAAGTAGC
>CAXTRP010000356.1:0-3787 GCA_964246615.1 uncultured Caulobacteraceae bacterium
CCAGCCGCAGCAGCACCAGGGCGACGATGAACACCATGGCGGCGGGCGAGGCCTTGGCCCGCACCGCGCGGCTGACGGGATCCACCTCCAGGTGGATGGTGGCGCCGCTCACCCAGCCGATGCCCAGCCCCACGGCTAACGCCAGGACAAGCCACAGCCACGCCATTCCCTGCGGCGGGTGGGCGGCCAGGGTCAGGGCGGTGAGGACGAAGAACAGCACCGGCAGCACCCAGATGTACTGCAGCCGGAAGGGCCGGCTCTGCATCGCGCGCCGCATGCGGAGCGCCATGAGGGCCAGGAACACCACCGCGCCGGCGAGATAGGCGACCAACTGGCCCGTCGTGTTGTGCATCGCGTCCCCCCGGATGGCTCGCGGCAGGGTAGCGAGTCGCGAGGGTGGGGCAAGGTGGGTTGGCGAGGCGACGAGTAGCGGCCCACCCCGCCACCCTTCCGTCTTGCCCGGACTTGTTCCGGGCATCCAGGGCGCTGCGGCTTGGCCTTTGGTACGTCGCGCCCTAGACCCCAGGAACAAGTCCTGGGGAGACGGAGAGGGTTCAGCCTGCGAAGGGGTCGTGCATCAGGATGGTGTCGTCGCGTTCGGGGCTGGTGGAGAGCAGCGCAACAGGGGCGCCCACCAGCTCCTCGATGCGGCGGACGTACTTAACGGCGGCGGCGGGGAGGTCGCGCCAGGAGCGGGCGCCCTGGGTGCTGTCGCGCCAGCCCTCCAGCGTCTCGTAGACGGGGACGGCTGCGGCCTGGTCGGTCATGCCGGCGGGCAGGTGATCGACCTCCCGCTCGCCGATGCGGTAGCCGGTGCAGATCTTCAGCTGCTCCAAGCCGTCCAGCACGTCGAGCTTGGTGAGCGCCATGCCGTGGACGCCGTTGATGGCGATGGTCTGGCGCACCAGCACCGCGTCGAACCAGCCGCAGCGGCGCGCCCGGCCGGTGACCACGCCGAACTCGCGCCCCACCGTGCCGAGGTGCTCGCCGACGCTGTCCGACAGCTCGGTGGGGAAGGGGCCGGAGCCTACACGGGTGGTGTAGGCCTTGACGATGCCCAGCACATAGCCGACCCGGCCCGGCCCCACGCCCGAGCCCGCGGCGGCTTGCCCGGCGGCTGTGTTGGAGGAGGTGACGTAGGGGTAGGTGCCGTGGTCCACATCGAGCAGCGTGCCCTGGGCGCCCTCGAACAGGATGCGTTTGCCGGCCTTGGCCAGGGTGTCGAGCACGCGCCACGCCGGCTGGGCGTAGGGCAGGACCTTGGGCGCCAGGGCAAGCAGGTCGGCCTTGAGCGCTTCCGCATCGATCTCCGGCAGCTCCAGGCCACGGCGGAGCGCGCGGTGGTGGGCGAGCAGGCGGGGGAGCTTCAGGTCCAGCGCGGCCGGATCGGCAAGATCGGCGACGCGGATGGCGCGCCTGCCCACCTTGTCCTCATAGGCGGGGCCGATGCCGCGCCCGGTGGTGCCGATCTTGGCCGCCGCCGCCTCGCGCTCGCGCGCCTGGTCCAGGTCGCGGTGCAGGGGCAGGATCAGACACGCATTGTCGGCGAGCGTCAGCAGATCAGGCGTGATCGCCACGCCCTGGGCCCGGAGCTTGTCGATCTCGTCCAGCAGGTGCCAGGGATCGACCACCACGCCGGAGCCGATGATCGACGGCTTGCCTTGGACCAGGCCCGAGGGGAGCAGGCTGAGCTTGTAGACCTTGTCGCCGACGACCAGGGTGTGGCCGGCGTTGTGGCCGCCCTGGAAGCGAACCACCACGTCGGCGCGGTTGGACAGCCAGTCGACGATCTTGCCCTTGCCCTCGTCGCCCCACTGGGCGCCGACGACGGCGACGTTAGCCATGTCCGCGCGCCGCCCTGATCAGAACCGCGTCCCGTTGACCGAGCCGAAGCGGTAGACCAGCCGGCCGCCGAATGTGTCGATGCCCGGGTTGCGGCCGCCTAGGCCCGCGTTGGAGTAATGGTCGTAGGCGGCCTCGATGGAGATGTTCTTCGCCACGTCGTAGCCCAGGGCGAAGTTGGGGTTGAACAGGAAGTCCGAGCCGAAGGCCTTGCGCGTGTTGAACAGGTTGCGGTCCGACTGGTAGCGCGCCACCTGCGCGGCGCTCGCGGTCGGACCGGGCGCCGGCTGGGTGATGTCGAAATGATCGGGATAGGTGTTGTAGCCGTCGTGGTAGGCGCCGCCGACAGCGCCGTCGATATAGAACTTGCTGTGGAACAGGTGTCGCCGCCACTCCAGCCCGACGGTGAAGAAGTCGGTCTTGCCCGAGGTGTTCAGCTGGACCTTGGCATAGACCTTGGGGTTCAGCAGATAGATGAAATGGAAGGTCTCGGTGCGGTAGAGCAGCTGGACGTCGGCGGTGTTCTGCTCGTGTGGGGTGCCTGAGACGCCGAAGCTGGTGTCGTGGGCGAAGCCGCCGATGGCGATCTCGCCGGCGAGCGCGGGGACCGCAACCAGCAGGCTCGTGGCGGACACGGTGAGGGCCAAGGCCCGGCCGAGGTTACGCATCATCAGGTTTCCTGCACCCGCGGCCAGCTCGCCGCGGCGGTATGAACGCGGCGCCATAAAGCGGCAAAGCCGTCCCGTGTCCAGCCGGACTGCGGCGGTGACGGCTGTTCCGGGACGGGCGTGTCAGTGGCGGAACACCCGGACTCCGGTGAAGGCCATGGCGATCCCGCGCGCGTCGGCTGCGGCGATCACCTCGGCGTCGCGGATGGAGCCGCCGGGCTGGATCACCGCGGTCGCGCCCCCCTCCACCGCCTGGATCAGGCCGTCTGCGAAGGGAAAAAAGGCCTCCGACGCGCAGGCCGAGCCGTCGGCGAGCGAACCCGTCAGGCCCGCGGTCTCGGCGGCTTCCCGGGCGCGGAGCGCGGCGATCCGGGCGCTGTCGCGACGGTTCATCTGGCCCGCGCCGATGCCTGCGGTCTGGCCGTTCTTGGCGTAGACGATGGCGTTGGACTTGACGTGCTTGGCGATGGTGAAGGCGAACAGCATGTCGGCGACCTCCGCATCGGTGGGCTGGCGGCGGGTGACGATCTTGAGGTCGGCGGCCGTGATGCGGGCGGTGTCGCGGGTCTGCATCAGGAAGCCCCCGGCCACCGAGCGGAACACCTCGCCGGCCGCGAGGGGATCGGGCAGGCCGCCCGTGGTGAGCAGCCGCAGATTCTTCTTGGCGGCGAAGACGGCTATGGCGTCGTCGTCGGCTTCGGGCGCGATCACCACCTCGGTGAACACCTCCACGATGGCGCGCGCCGCCTCCAAGTCCAGCCGGCGGTTCACGGCTACGATGCCGCCGAAGGCGGAGACGGGATCACACTGCAGGGCCCGCCGGTAGGCCTCGAGCAGGCTCCCGCCGAGGGCGACGCCGCAGGGGTTAGCGTGCTTGATGATGGCGACCGCCGCTTGGTCCGCTGGGTCGAACTCGGCCACCAACTCGAAGGCGGCGTCGGTGTCGGCGACGTTGTTGTAGGAAAGCGCCTTGCCCTGGTGCTGGCGCGCGCGGGCTACGCCTGGACGGACGACGCCTGAGCGATAGAAGGCGGCGCCCTGATGGGGATTCTCGCCGTAGCGCATGGTCTGCAGGAGTTCGCCCACGATCCGCTTAGGGGCCGGCAGCGCGGAGGCTGTTACGCCTGCGAACCAGTCGGCGATGGCTGTGTCGTAGGCGGCGGTGCGGGCGAAAGCCCGGGCGGCGAGCACTTGGCGCAGCTCAAGGCCCGTGGCGCCCTGCGCCTGCAGCGCCGCCAGCACCTCGGCAAGCGCTTCCGGATCGGTGCAGACGGCGA
>CAXTRP010000357.1:0-686 GCA_964246615.1 uncultured Caulobacteraceae bacterium
GCCGCCTCGTTTTAACCGGCCCGGGCTCCCGGACAGCCGGCGTTGGGAGTTACGCCATGGCCAAGCCGGCCTCGATAAAAATTCGTCTGAACTCGTCCGCTGACACCGGCTTCTTCTACGTCACCAAGAAGAACGCCCGCACGAAAACCGAAAAGATGGTCGTGAAGAAGTACGATCCCGTAGTGCGCAAGCATGTCGAGTTCCGCGAAGGCAAGATCAAGTAGCGTTGCCAGATCGACAGATTGCTCCTGCTCGGTCGCAAGGCCGGGCGTGTTTATTCCTTCTTTCGGCTTTGCCTATAGAGCTTGACGGGACGGAAGGCTGGTCGGCGCCGTATCTGTCGGTGCGCGCCTCTTTGGCAGAAAAGCTTTACGCCGCCCGCGCGATCACCACGTTGCGGCCCTTCGCCTTGGCCTCATAGACCGCCTCGTCGGCGCGCTTCAGCAAGGCGTCGGGACCGTCGCCTTCACCGGTCGTGCAGGCCACGCCGATGGAGATGGTGACGTGCAACTGCTCCTCCACGCCCGAAACCCGGAACGGCGAGCCCGAGACGTGCAGGCGCAGCCGCTCGGCCACGCGTTGCGCCGCGTCCAGCGGGGTGTCGGGCATGATCACCACGAACTCCTCGCCCCCGGCGCGGCACGGCAGGTCGATGGCGCGCACGTTGGTGGCCAGGCGCACGGCGA
>CAXTRP010000357.1:696-3765 GCA_964246615.1 uncultured Caulobacteraceae bacterium
ACATCGTGGCCGAAGCTGTCGTTGATCCGCTTGAAGTGGTCGATGTCCACCAGAAGCGCCGCCACCGGATCGCCGCCGCTGGTGGCGCGCCGCACCAAGGCCGACAGCTGGCCGGTCATATAGCGCCGGTTGTGCAGGCCCGTGAGCGGGTCGGTGACCGCGAGCTCCAGCGAATTGTCCAGGTTGTTCCTGAGGAAATCGGTGTAGCGCTTCTGGCGGATCAGGGTGCGCGCCCGCGCCGACAGCTCCTCAGGGTCGACGGGCTTGGCGATCAGGTCGTTGACGCCGATCTCCAGCGCCTTTAGCGCCCTCGCCCGCTCGCTGGGATCGAACACCGCAAGGATCGGCACGTGCCGCGTCGCCTCGTCTGAGCGCAGCTGGGCGGCCAGTCGCAGTCCATCGAAGCCGCCGGCCGCGATATTGACGATCAGCAGGTCAGCGCGCGCCCGAACCGCCAGCAGCGCCCGATCCGCGTCGGTCTCCACCACCGGGCGATGCTCCACCGCCAGCTCGTCCAGGATGCGGCGACCCTGGCGCTCGTTGTCGTCGGCCACCACGATCCGGCCGCCCGAACCGCCCAGCCGCGCCGCCACGCCTTCGATCACCCCGATGCGACGGCCAGAGGCCTCACGCTGGCGCAGTTCGTCGATCACCAGCTTCAGCCGCGTCAGGCTCCGCACCCGGGCGAACAGCGCCACATCGTCGATGGGCTTGGTCAGGAAGTCGTCGGCCCCGGCCTTGAGCCCGGTCAGCCGATCCTGGCGTCCATCGAGCGCAGTCACCAGCACCACCGGGATGTGGCGAGTCGCGACGTCGGCCTTCAGCTGGCGACAGACCTCGAACCCGTCCATCTCGGGCATCATCACGTCGAGCAGGATGATGTCGGGGTGGCGCTCCGCCGCCGCCAGGAGCGCAGTCTTGCCATCGTAGGCGATGGAGACGTCGTAGTACTCGGCGTTCAGCTTGGCCTCTAGCAGGCGGACATTGGCCTCGATGTCGTCGACTACCAGGATGCGCGCGGACATGGTCTCACCTCACCCCAGGAAACGCTTAACGGTGTCGAGAAAGTAGCCGACCGAGATCGGCTTGGAGATGTAGGCCTCGCAGCCCCCCTGACGGATGCGCTCCTCGTCGCCCTTCATGGCGAAGGCGGTGACCGCGATCACGGGGATATGCTGGAGATCCTCGTCCTCCTTCAGCCACTTGGTGACCTCCAGGCCGCTGATCTCGGGCAGCTGGATATCCATCAGGATCAGGTCGGGCTGGTGCGCGCGGGCCAGCGCCAGGGCGCCCAGGCCCTCGCGGGTCTGCAGCGTCGCATAGCCCTGCGCGTCCAACAGGTCGTGGAAGAGCTTCATGTTGAGCTCGTTGTCCTCGACGATCAGGACCGTCTTGGCTGTCGATGCGCTCACGCCACCACCCTTGGGAGCGAGATATCCCGCACCCTTTGTGGGATAAGCTATGGCATGCACATCCCTAAGGCGGGGTTAGCCGAACCGAGATGAAGACAGGCGTCTGTCGCGACTGCCTATGGAGGGGCGAGACCGCCGCACACCGCTGCCCGGCATGCCGGTCGCCACGGCTGGTGCGCCATATCGAGCTGGATAGTCTCAGCATCGCCCACCTGGACTGCGACGCCTTCTACGCCACCGTAGAGAAGCGCGACCGGCCGGAGCTGCGCGAGCTGCCGGTGATCGTGGGCGGGGGCGTGCGGGGCGTGGTGACCACCTGCTGCTACATCGCGCGCACCTTCGGCGTGCGCTCGGCCATGCCGATGTTCAAGGCGCGCAAGCTCTGCCCGGATGCTGTGATCGTGCGGCCGGACTTCGCCAAGTACAAGGCCGCCAGCCGCATCATCATGGACCGGCTGCGAGCGATGACGCCCCTGGTCCAGCCCCTGTCCCTGGACGAGGCCTGGGTGGACCTGTCCGGAACCGAGCGGCTGAACGGCGGGCCGGCCGCCTTCCAGCTCGCACGGGTGCAGGGCGAGATCGAGCGGGTCACCGGGCTGACCCTCTCGGTGGGCCTCGCGCCCAACAAGTTCCTGGCCAAGATCGCGTCGGACCTCGACAAGCCGCGAGGGTTTGCTGTGATCGGGCATGCGGAGGCGCAGGCGTTCCTGGCGCCCCGCCCGGTATCCATCCTGCCGGGCGTCGGGCCCGCCCTGGTCAAGAGCCTGGAGGCGGCGGGCTTCACCCGCGTCGGCGATCTCGCGAACGCGTCGGAAAAGGTCCTGGCCCAGCGGTTCGGCGCCAACGGCCTGCGTCTCTTCCGGCTCGCCCACGGCCGTGACGCCCGAACCGTCGATCCCGCCTCCGAGCGCAAGGGCGTGAGCGCCGAGACCACCTTTGATACCGACCTGCGCGAGCTCCAGGCCCTGGAGGACCGCCTGTGGCCCTGCTGCGAGAAGGTCGCCACCCGCGCCCGCGCTGACGGCTTCGCCGGCCGCGTCGTGGTCCTGAAGCTCCGTACCGCCGACTTCCGCCGCCTCACCCGCTCCCGCACCCTGCCGGCGCCCACCCAGACGGCGCGCACCCTGTTCGCCGTGGCCCGAGAGATGCTGGCCGCGGAAGTGGGTGCTGCGGCCTACCGGCTGATCGGGGTCGGACTGACGGAATTGGCCGAGGCTGAAGCGTCGAACGCCGACCTGTTCGGGAGAGACGGCGAAGCCCGGGCCCGCACCGCCGAGACGGCCGTGGACGCCCTGCGAGGCCGTTTCGGCGCAAGCGCGGTGATCAGCGGCCGAGCGTTGCGCCGGGAGAGCTGAGGACCGGAGAGCGGACTCTTCGATCGGCGGCGGAGGGTGGAACTCGGATATGGGGCAGGCTAACCGGAGGGCGTGAGCGCGCCTGAAGACACCATCACTCTATGGCGGCCTGTAGGCCCGAAGGAACTACGCCTCATAGAGGAGAGCGGCTACCGCGCCTTTCCGCCACGCCTGCCAGAGCAACCAATCTTCTACCCCGTTCTGAACGAGGATTACGCGATCCAGATTGCTCGTGATTGGAACGTCGCCGCCGACGGAGCGGGCTACGTCACCCGGTTCAACGTGAAGCAGAGCTTCCTGGA
>CAXTRP010000358.1:0-3761 GCA_964246615.1 uncultured Caulobacteraceae bacterium
TGTATGCTCGGGGCGGAGCCGCTGATCACGTCGGGCAAGGCGCGCGAGATGCTCCACCCCGACTGGAGCGTCTCGCCCGCAGACCTCGCACCGGAGCTTCCCCCGCCTCGCTTCGGCCTGACGGAGGGGTTTGCTCACACAGCCGCCTGGTATCGGTCGATGGGGTGGCTTGGACCTGCCGCGCAGTGATGTGACGTCTTTGTGGCGTTCGCGGCCGCAGCATCTTATGTCTACCGGACATGCAGGAGATTCCCGCAACCATGCTGACGGCTCCCAAGGCGAGCGTCACCGACTTCACGGTCGCGGAAATCGCCCGCGCCGCCCGCAAGGTGCTTGGCCGTCCTGTCGAAGTTGGCCGCGAGAC
The DNA here is from genome assembly GCA_964246615.1 of uncultured Caulobacteraceae bacterium. GTDB lineage: Bacteria > Pseudomonadota > Alphaproteobacteria > Caulobacterales > Caulobacteraceae > CAHJWH01. The sequence continues at coordinate 365 of CAXTRP010000358.1, forward strand.
CGACATTGCGCGCGATCTCGATGTCGACTCGCTGGCCCTTATGAACATCGTCATGGAACTCGAGGACGCGTTCGACGTCTCGATTCCTCTGGATCGGCTGGCGCCGGTCCGCACCGCCGGCGATCTCGCCGATCTGATCACCGAACTTCGCGAAAAGGTCTGAAGGCATGGGTTTGCTGGACAGACACCATGGCTATCGCGACGCCTATGGCCAGATTCGCGCGGCCGGCGCTGATCCCTTCGACATCAGGTTCGACGAGATCCTGTCGCCGACGGAAGGCCGGCTGGGTGATCGGCGTGTCATCATTCTGGGCGCCAACAACTACCTGGGCCTGACCTTCGATCCTGAATGCGTGGAGAGTTCGGTTGCCGCCGTGCGCGCCTGGGGCACCGGCACCACGGGCTCGCGCATCGCCAACGGCAGCCTGGACACCCACCTGAAGATGGAGCAGGCGCTGGCCCGCTTCTTCGGCCGCCGCCACGCCATGCTGTTCACTACCGGCTACCAGGCCAATCTCGGCGTGCTGTCCGCGCTTGTGGGGCGCGGCGACCACCTGATCCTGGACGCCGACAGCCACGCCAGCATCTACGACGGGGCGCGCCTGGGCCATGCGGAGGTGATCCGCTTCCGACACAACGACCCGGACGACCTCTATAAGCGCCTACGCCGGCTTGACGGCGTTCCCGGCGAACGGCTGATCGTGGTGGAAGGCGTCTACTCGATGCTCGGCGATACCGCGCCCCTTGCTGAGATCGCCGCGGTGAAGCGAGAGTTGGGCGCCTACCTGCTGGTGGACGAGGCCCATTCGATGGGGGTGCTGGGCGAGCGAGGTCGCGGCTTGGCGGAGTTGGCGGGCGCGGAGGCGGACGTCGATTTCCTCGTGGGCACCATGTCCAAGAGCCTGGGAGCCATCGGAGGCTTCTGCGTCTCGGATGCGGAAGACTTCGACCTGCTGCGCGTGGTCAGCCGCCCGTACATGTTCACCGCCTCCCTGCCGCCGGGCGTGGTCGCCTCCACCCTGACGGCGCTGCATCGATTGGAGAGCGATACGGCCCTGCGTGCACGCCTCGCCACCAACGCGGTGCGGCTCTACGATGGGCTGAACGCCCTGGGGTTTGAGACCGGCCCACAGCCTAGCCCGATCGTCGCCGTCGCCATGCCTGATCTGCCGAGCGCGCTCGGCATGTGGAATGGGCTGCTGCAGGCAGGAGTGTATCTGAACCTGGCCATGCCGCCGGCGACGCCCGACAGCCGCCCGCTGCTTCGCTCCAGCGTCAGTGCGGTGCATACGACCGAGCAGCTCGATGCGGTCCTGTCGGCCTTTGCAACGGTGGGCGAGAGGCTTGGTCTTGTCCGCGCCCCGCGGCGCGCCTCCGCATGAAGCGGCAGGGAACGTGCCGATGAGCGACCAGCCATCCTACACGCCGCCCAAGGTCTGGACCTGGGACAAGGAGAGTGGCGGCCGCTTCGCCAGCATCAACCGACCAATCTCCGGCGCCACCCACGACAAGCCTTTACCCGTGGGCCGCCACCCCCTGCAGCTCTACTCCCTGGCCACGCCGAACGGCGTGAAGGTCACGGTCATGTTGGAGGAGCTGCTGGAACTTGGTCACGCGGGCGCGGAGTACGACGCGTGGCCAATCCGGATCAACGATGGCGACCAGTTCGGCAGCGGCTTTGTGGAGGCCAATCCGAACTCCAAGATCCCCGCCCTGGTCGATCGCAGCGGCCCCGAGCCCATTCGCGTATTCGAGTCCGGTGCGATCCTTGTGCACCTCGCCGAGAAGTTCGCGACTTTGCTGCCGACCGATCCGGCGAGGCGAGCGGAATGCCTCTCCTGGCTGTTCTGGCAGATGGGGAGTGCGCCCTATCTCGGCGGCGGCTTCGGCCACTTCTACGCCTACGCCCCGACCAAGATCGAATACGCCATCAACCGCTTCGCCATGGAGGTGAAGCGTCAGCTCGATGTGCTCGACCGGCGGCTGGCCGACCATCCGTATCTGGCGGGCGACGCCTACTCCATCGCCGACATCGCCGTCTGGCCCTGGTACGGCGGCATGACCAGCGGGCTGCTCTACGAGGCGGGCGAGTTCCTGCAGGTGCAGGAATACCGAAACTTGCAACGCTGGGCGACCGCCATCGGCGACCGTCCCGCCGTACGCCGCGGCCGCATGGTCAACCGCCTGTTCGGCGAGCTTTCTAGCCAGCTTCACGAGCGCCACGACGCGTCCGACTTCGAAACGAACACTCAGGACAAACGGGCGTCTATGGATTGAAAGGGCATCCCTTCCAGGCTTTCTTCAGCTTAGTGAGGCAAGCCGCGCAAGGCGAGCTGGCGGCGAACCTCCGCCGCGAAGACTGCGCGCGGGTGGATCAGAATGCGATCGTGGGTGGCCTCGCCGGCCTGATCGAAAGCAGCGCTCGCCGCCTTGATCCGGAGGGAGAGCTTGTGGAGGCTGTGCGCGGCGTGTAGGTCGGCGGCGAAGATTGTTAATGCAATCAGCGCCGTGACCGCCGTCGGACTCCAGGTGGGCCGGCGCAATCCGCTAATGCCGGGCGCCAAGCCAAGCAGCACGCCCAGCTGTAACAGGGTGGCGAACGGTGTGTAGCGGGTCGGCACCGCCACCACGGACACTTCGTCCACCCGCCCGACCGTCGCTAGGGCTGCGGTGATAAGGCCGAACAGAATCAAGGCCGTAGCCGCCCCGGGCAATGGCGAGGCGAAAGCCACGCTGGTCCAGCGCGTCCGCCACAGCACCACTGTCGCCAACGTCAGGATCGCCAACCCGATCAGCAGCGCCAGGCTCGAGGGTGTGCTCTGCGTCCACGGCAGGCCGACAAAACGTACAAAGTAGACGCCCATCTTAAGCAGGTGCGCGCCGATAGGACCGGTATCTCGGCCAAGCGAGTCGCTGGGCGTGCCCAGGCCGGACTCGATCGCGGTGATACAGACGCCGGCGCAGGCGATCAGTGCGAAGAACTGCTCGCGAGCGCGCCTGTGGACTGCGGCGGTGACGATCAGCGCCGGCCAGATCGCCAGGCCAGCGGCATTGCCTCCGCTTGCCGCCGCCGCAAGCGCCGCAGCTCCCCAAAAGGCCGGCGAAGCCAACCCTTCCGGACGTGCGATCTGCAGCAGGGAGACCGCGCCCAGCGCCGGTCCGGCCACCATCACGTAGACGGCGAACACCGGAAAGGCGAAGTCTTCCGCCAGGCTGAGCTGAGTCAGCAACATCGTCGCTATAAGGATGATGATCACCCGCGTCGCCTTCGCCGACGGACTTCGCGCCAGCAGGATGGCGAACGGGATGCAGCCCGCGAGCCACGCCGCCAAGCCGGCGATCAGGAAGCTCGGCGCCCAGCCGTGGGCGACCTCGATGTCCAGCCATTCGGTCGCCC
>CAXTRP010000359.1:0-3750 GCA_964246615.1 uncultured Caulobacteraceae bacterium
ACCGCCAGCACAACCGCCTCAAGTGGCCATGGAAATTGCTGCAGACGACTTTACCCGAAGCATAGAGGCCCGTCAGAGGCTTCACGGCCTTGGCCGCCTGGGCCGACAGGGCGAGCAGGAAGCCGGCGTAGATCAGCACGGCCAACACCGCGAACGCCGAGCCGTAGACCCACAACGGGATCTGGCGCGCGAGGGGCTGGTAGGCGGCGTCTTCGCCCCGCCATTGTGGCGACAGGGCGCGCTCGAACGGGCCGCGCCGGTTGCGGATGGCGCCATAGATGCGCTCGCGCATGGTGAACAGGCGGCTGGCGCCCTGGCGGTCGAGCCGCATCCGCCCCTCGAAGCCGAAGGACAGGCAGAGATAGATCAGCTCAAGCAGGTTCGGGGCGCGGTTGGGGCGGGTCTCCAGCGCCTCGGCGATCTCGAACATGCGGTCGCCGGAGACCACTTCGTTGTGGAAGGTCGCGACCAGGGTCTGGCGCGCCCAGGCGCTCTTGGCGCCCCAGGGGGTGGACAGGATCACCTCGTCCAAAAGGGCGCAGAGCGCATAGTGGCCGTAGCGGACCTCCTCGTCGGAGCCGCCGTTGCCGCGCGCCTCGGCCTGGAAGCCGCGCAGCTCGTCGATCACCTCCTGGCGCAGGCGGCCGATGTCGTCGTAGCGGGTCTCGGCGCGGAGCGCGTTGGCGAGCGCGATCAGCCGCGCGCCGGCCGCGATCAGCGGGTTCGGCCCCACAGCCTCGATGCGGGCGGTGGAGACGGCCTTGCCGGGGGGCGCTGCGGGTTCCCGACGGCCGGGCGCACGTTTGGCCGGCTTGGAGGGTGGCGCGAAGGGGTTGGCGGACGCCCCTTCCGTACCCGTCAGCGTCCCGTCCTCAGGACCGAAGTCCCGGCTGAAGCTGTCCTGGCCGAACCCCTGCGAACCCGGGGAGCCCAAGTCGTCGCGGCCGCGCTCTTTACGACCGAAGTCCTCCCGGCCGAAATCTTCCCGGCCAAACTCCTCTCGAATAGGGCTGGCGGCGGGGCGGATGACGGTGCGTTCACCCTCGTCCTCGTCGAAGCTGAAAGGATCGCGTGGAGGCGGGCTCACCGGACGCGGCCCCGGATCGCCCAGAGTTCAAGCGCCAAATCGGGCACGTCGCCGGAGACGTGCAGGGCCGCGCCGCCGGAACGCTCCACCAGTTTCCAGTCCTCTGAGTTCACGTTGATCTCGAAATAGACCATGCCGGAGCGGAACGGGATCTGGCGCGGCTCGGTGGGGAGCGGACGCAGCGGCGCGCCGCCGAGCTGCAGGTTCACCAGGTCGCGGATGCGCTCAGGGGGACCGATCGTGGTGCGCTTGGGCAGGTTGACCCGCAGCGTCTCGGGATCGACCGAGGAGCGCGCCGCCAGTACGAAGACGCAGTCGGTGAACAGCGAGCGGTCGGTGATCCGCGCCACGCGGATGTTGTAGGCGCGCTCCTCCAGGGCGATGGAGATGGCGGTCTGCTCGAACACCGCGCTCAAGGCCTCGCGCAGGAAGGCCATCAGCGGGTCGAAGCTGCCCTGCAGGTCGATGTGGCGGTAGGGCGGCAGCTTGGGCGGCCGGTTGGTGGCGGTGTCTGTGATGGTCGACAGCTCGCCGGCCAGGGCCGCGAAGCTCTCGTACAGCCGCTCGGGGTGCAGAGACGGCAGGCTGGACAGATGGCGCAGCACCATGTCGTGGCGATTGGCCAGCATCAGCACCAGGAAGTCGGTGACCTCCGCGCTGCCCTTGCCGCCGGGGCTGGACAGGCGCGCAGCGATAGCGGCGGCGCGGTGCTGCAGCAGGCCGCGGATTTCGGCCAGCGCACTGCGCAGCACCGGGGAGGCTCCCACGTCGAGAACGGTGGGCGAGAAGGCGGCGTCCAGGGTCAGGGCGCCGTCCAGCCCCTTCTCCACCAGACGCGCGATGGGCAGGGTGACGTAGCCGGCCAGCTCCTGGCGCTCGTGCATCAAACGCAGATCGAGCTTGGCCACGGTGATGTCGGCGGGCGTGCCCGAGCCCGCGATGGTGTCCACCACCTCCACCAGCTGGCCGATCCAGCGCACCGCCTGGTCGCCGCCGGCTTCCAGCCTGGCCTGCGCCACGCCGTTGCGGCGGATGGGCAGAGCCAGGGACAGCACGGCGTTGCGCAGATCCGAAGGTGCTGCCAGCGGCACAGGATGGTCGTCGTCACCGGGAATGTCGAAGGGCGTGCCGTCCGGCAGGATGCCGGCCGCTCTGGTCAAGGCGAAGACGCCCGTCTTCAGCAGGCTCTGGTCGATCTCGAGCGCGCTGAAGCCCCAGGCGAGCGGCTGCAGGGCCTGGGCTGTGATGCGGGCGAGCTTTTCCAGGTAGCGCTCGGCCTGCTGGAAATGCTGGGTGCGCAGGAACATGCCCTCCGCCCACAACACCTTGTTCTCCCAGTAGGTGGACATCAGGCCGCCCCGCCCTCGTCGCCGCGGCCCGTCCGCACCCCTAAAACTACGCTCGTCACCCGCCCCATTCCCCTTCCGCCGCTCAGCGCAGCGCCATCCTGTCCAGCTCGGTGAGCTGTTTCTCGTAGGCGGCCCGGAACTCCCGGTTGACCGGGCTGTCGGGATTGTCCTCCGCCTCCTTGCGGAGCTGGCCGTAGACCTTGGCGTACTCGCCCCAGGCTACCGCCCCCCGGGGTTTCAGCACGAAGGACTGCTCCTTGATCGCCTCCTCGATCCTGGCCGGGGCCAGGGTATCGAGGGTGGAGGCCAGCGCGGCCCTCAGTCCCGCCAGCATACAGAGCAGGTGTTTCTTGATGTCCTGGAAAGACTCGGTCACCGCGGCTGGCCCGGCCAGGAAGCCCTCGTTGGAGGCGCGCAGCAACTCGGCGGCCACTTTCTGAGGGGGCGCCCATTTCAGCGGGTTGTTGTCTTCGGCGGCGATGGTGGTGCGCACCATGCGGTACTCGCTCTTCAGCGCGGTGCGCTCTCCCAGCACGTCGCTGAGGCCCAGCACCATGTGACGGTAGACCACCCCGGCCCGCTCCATCAGCGCGGCGTGGTCCTCCTGCGCAAAGGCCGCCGGGTCTAGCCGGGCGCCCGCGCAAAAGGCCTCCAGCAGGCCCGCTGGCGCCGGTGCGCCGGCCGGGGGCGGCGTCGCGACGCCGGCGCGGTTGGCCTGGGGCGGGCTGGAGGGTACGGGCGGGGGCGCTGGCGGAGAGGCGAGGACCGGCTCCGGAGGCGTTTCGAAGGCCGGCGCCGGGGTTTCGTCACCGCTGGTCAGGGGCGCCAAGGTCTCGGCCGGGGGCGGCTCAGTAGCGGTGGAAGGGAAGGCCAGGGGCTGTTCGCGGAGCGCTCGCGGCGCCTCGGCGACTGGGGCGGGGCGCGCCGCATCGGCCTGGGGGACATCCCAGTCGGAGGGGATCGCCAGGTCCGCGGCGGCCACCTCGGCGGGGCGCAGGATCGGTCGGGTGAAGGGCGCGTCGAAGCCTAGGCCGCCGTCGTCCTTCTCCGCCGCCGCGGGCTCGCGCCAGGCCGAGGCCGACCCGATCATCGCGCCGGGGTCACGTCCGGTCTCAGGGCTGTTCCAGTCGCCCGCCCGCCGCTCGTTGCGACGGTCCCAGGCGTCCCGGTCGGACAGCCCGACGCCGGAGCGGTCGCGGTCCTTGGCGCCGGCGTCGAAGCCGCGCGGAGCCAAGCCGAGCGGGTCCGGACCGAGGGGATCGGCGGGGAGCGCGCTGGAGAAAGGGTCCGTGCGCTGCGAGGATCGCCGCGGCG
>CAXTRP010000360.1:0-3740 GCA_964246615.1 uncultured Caulobacteraceae bacterium
AACTGCTCGGTGACCAGACCCGCAGCATCGAACTTGGGCGGCAGCGCATTGACCTGGGCCAGCGATCCGCTCCAGCCGTCGCTGAGCCACAGCGTGGTGGGGGTCAGGAAGCTCTGCGCCTGCAGGAAGGCCTGGTCGTCGCGATCGTTGGCCGCCACCAGATCGACGGCCGAGTTGTCTGGCATGGCCAGGGCCGTCCTGCTCCAGCCGCCCTCCGACGGCGCGAAGACGTAGGCGCGGCCGCGGACGTTGTCCAAGGTGGTGAGCACCAGCCGGTTGCGGGTGGCGGCCACCTGGTTCAGCGCCTCCCGCGGCCCGGGGGTCCAGACCAGCGTCGGCGACAGGTGATCGGGGTCGGCCGTGGCCGCCGCGAGGTCCAGCGACACCACCGAACCGCTCGGGATGGCGGCGGCGCCGGGCGAAGGCGTCCACGCCTGGCGAAGGCTGACGATCAGCCGGCCGGCCACCAGGTCCTCCACGCTCGACTTGCGCGGCAGGGCCAGGCGCTGCGCCCCGTGATCGGTGACCAGGTAGTGCTCGAACTCGAAGAAGGTCACGCCGCGGGTGACCACGATGGCGCGGCGACCGTCGCCGTCGACGAAGGTGTGCGGGACGGTCCCCACCTGGTCTGTAGGCTCGCCGCGCACCACGGTCGCGGCCTGGCGCAACGCTTCGCCGCGATGCAAGGCCTTGACCACGAAGGGATAGCCCGAGGCGGTCATGGTCCCCGGACCCCAGTCGCGCGCCACGATCAACGTGTCGCGGTCGATCCAGTCCACGTCCTGCTTGCTGTGCGGCAGGGTGAAGCCGTCCTCCACGAAGCGGCTGGTGGCGAGGTCGAACTCGCGCACGGTCACCGCGTCCTCTCCGCCGTCGGAGAGCGAGATTAGGCAGCGGGTCTCCGACGGCCGCTGGCAGGTCGCGCCCTTCCACACCCAGTTGGCCCCCTGGGAGGCGGAGAGCGCGTCCAGGTCCAGCACCGTCCGCCATCCGGGGGCAGGCTGGGCGTAGTCGCCGACGCTGGCCGCACGCCAGACTCCGCGCACGTGATCTGCGTCCTGCCAGAAGTTGTAGACCTCGCCGCCGATGAACTCGGGGCGGGGAATGCGGTCCTTGGCTTGCGCCAGCTCCAACGCCTGGGCGTGCAGGGGAGCATAGTGCGGGTCGCTCTCCAGCACCTTCAGGGAGCGGGCGTTCTGCGCCTCCACCCAGTCCAAGGACCGCTTGCCGCTGACGTCCTCCAGCCAGAGGTACGGGTCGGAGGAGGCCGTGGCGGCCGGCGAGGACGCGGGCTCAGGCGGCGGCGGGGCGGCGGCGGATGCGGACAGGGCGAGACCCGAAAACAAGAGGCTGAGGAGGAGCGGGCGCATGGACATCCGGAGGAGGCGAGCGCGCAGCATAGGGCGACCCCGCCTCCTCGCAAGTTCCTCTCCGTCCAAAGAAGGAGAAGCGAGCTTTGCGCGGGGCTGTCGGCTATACCGCTCCGCATGTCCCGCCCCTTCGTGAAGATGAACGGGCTCGGCAACGACTTCGTCGTGGTCGAGGCCCGGTCCAGCGCCTTTGACCCCACGGCCGAGGCGGTGCGCGCCATCGCGCGGCGGGACGGCGATGGGATCGGCTGCGATCAGCTCATCTCCATCGGCGCGTCCGGCGAGGGCGACGCCTTCATGCGCATCTGGAACGCCGACGGCGGCGAGGTGTCGGCCTGCGGCAACGCCGCGCGCTGTGTCGGCTGGCTGTTGATGCAGGCTGGCGGGACCGACCAGGCGAGCATCGTCACCCGAAGTGGCGTGCTCCGCGCCTGGGCGGCGGGGCCGAAGGCGGTGACGGTGGACATGGGTCCGCCGGGTCTCGGCTGGCGCGACATCCCGCTGGCGGAGGACATGGACACCCGGGGCATAGAGCTGCAGGTCGGTCCCATCGACGCGCCGCACCTGCACACGCCCGGCTGCGTCAGCATGGGCAACCCACACGTCATCTTCTTCGTCGCCGACGCCGCGCGCGCGCCGGTGCGCGAGGTCGGCCCTATGATCGAGCACCACCGGCTGTTCCCCGAAGGCGTGAACGTGGGCTTTGCGGAGATCATCTCGCCCGACCGCATCCGCTTCCGCGTCTGGGAGCGGGGCGCTGGCGAGACCAGGGCCTGCGGCACCGGCGCGTGCGCGGCGGTGGTGGCGGCGCACCGGCGCGGGCTCACCGGCCGGCGGGTGGCGGTGACGCTGGACGGGGGCGAGCTGCGCATCGACTGGCGCGAGGACGAGGGCGCGAACGCGCCCGGCCACGTGATGATGAGCGGCCAGGTGGCCGTGGAGTTCACCGGGACCCTCTGAGGGGCGGGTCGCCCTCGCCGCTCTCGCTCAGGACTTCTGGCTCAAGACTTGATGTGTCGCTCCTCAGAAGCGGTCCGCAACCGGATCGTGTCCCATTTCGGAGCGATATCATGTTGGCGCGGATCGGAGCGGCGCTCGCCGCGGGACTCGGTGGCCTGACGGCGGCCTCAGCGGCTTCGGCCCAGTGTGCGCCGGCCGGTTGTGGGGCGTGGACGCCGGCCTCGTCCGCCTACGCCGTGGCGCCCCAGGGCTATGCCGGCGACCGCTACGGGCCGCCGCCGCAGACCGCTCCCGGTTACGGGGCGGCAAATCGCTACGGCGAGGGTTACGGCTACGTGGCGGGACCCTGCGCGGTGTGCGCACCGCCCGCCTACGCACGCCCGATCTACGCTCCGCCCCAATATGCGGGCCAGCAAGGCGAGGAGGCGGCGGTGGGACCTGGTTTCTACAACAGCGATTCCCCCGGCGGGGCCGGAGAGGGCGAGGGTTTCAGCGGCGGCGGTGGCGGCGGCGGTTCGTCAGGCCTCGGCCCCTATGAGGCAGGATATGGCGGAGGCTTTGGCTTCGGCTCGGCCAACGGAACAGCGTTCGGGTTCGCCAACGCTCAGGCCAACGCCGAGGCGATCGGCCAAGCCTACGTGAACGCCTCCATCCAGGCGCACGCCAACGCCTATGCCAACGCGAACGCCATGGCCAACGCCTCCGCCATGGCCAGCGCCCAGGCGAGCAGCACCTCGTCCTCCTCAAGCCAGGTCTGGAACCAGAACAACTACCAGCCCATGCAGCCGCAGCCTAAACCGTGGGGGGGCGGCCAGCCCTGCTGCGGCAAGTCGAGCGGCGGCGCCACCTGGGGCGGCGGCTCCAGCGGGGGCGTAGGCGGCTGGGGCGGCGGTCATGGGGGCGGCCACAGCATGGGCGGATCCTGGGGCGGCGGCGTCGGCGGGGGCATGAGCCACGGCGGCGGCCGCAGGGGCGGCTGCGGCTGCAAGAAGTAGCGGAGACGATCCGGGCGGCGGCCAGTCGTGGTCCGGATCGCTCAGCGGGCGCCGAACAGGGCCGAGCCGACGCGCACCGACGTCGCGCCGAAGCGGATGGCGGTCTCGAAGTCCGCGCTCATGCCCATGGACAGCTTCGACAGCCCGTTGCGGGCGGCGATGTCGGCCAGGAGCGCGAAGTGCGGTCCGGCGGCTTCGGCCTGCGGCGGGATGACCATGAGGCCCTCGACCTCAAGGCCGTAGTCCCGGCGCACCCTGGCGATGAAGCCATCCGCCTCAAGGGGCGTCACGCCGGCCTTCTGGGCCTCCTCGCCCGTGTTCACCTCGACATAGAGCCTGGGACACCGGCCGAGCGCCGCCGCCGCGTCGGCCAGCGCACGGGCGAGCCTCTCCCGGTCCAGCGTCTCGATGACAT
>CAXTRP010000361.1:0-3718 GCA_964246615.1 uncultured Caulobacteraceae bacterium
CCGACATCTGCCTGCGTTGGGGCTTCAACGACATCGCCTACTTCAGCCGCTCCTTCCGGGAGCGGTTCGGGGTGTCGCCGCGCGAGCACCGCAAGGCGTCCGGCCTCACCGCCGCCATCAGCGAGGACAGCCCCCGGCGTGGCTCGCCCACGCTGCGCCGTCCGCGCCAGGCCGACGCAGCGCCTGGGCCCGACGCCTTCGCGGGCGAGGTCGAGGAGGTCCCCGCGCCAGCGTCGGCGCGCATCGATCGGGGGTCCGGCGCGCACCACCACCTGCCCGTCAACCGCCATACGGTGCACTGGGGCTATTTCAGCCGCCATCTTGCGCCGGTGCTGGAGATCGACTCCGGCGACGTGGTCACGATCGAAACCCTGACCCACCACGGCGGAGACGATTACGAGCGCATGGTGGAGGGCGACGAGGGCGCCGAGAGCGTCTTTGCCTGGACGGCCGAGCACAAGGGGGTGGACCGACGAGGCGCCGGCCCCATGAACGCCTCCATCTACGGCCGTGGACCCGGCGAGGGCTTCGGGGTGCACGTCTGCACCGGCCCCGTCTTCGTGCGCGGCGCGGAGCCTGGAGATGTGCTGGAGATCGAGGTGCTGGACATCGCCCCCCGGCCCAGCCGCCATCCCCAACATCGCGGCAGGAGCTTCGGCAGCAACGCGGCGAGCTTCTGGGGACTGCATTACCACGACCTGCTCACCGAGCCCAAGCCGAGGGAGGTGGTCACCATCTACGAGGTGGAACACGAGGATGCGCCCCAGGGCCAGGCCTGCGGCTGCGCCCACGCGGTGCACAGCTATCGTTGGACGCCCCAGACCGATCCCTCCGGCGTCGTCCATCCGCGCATGGATTACCCAGGCATCCGGGTCGATCCCGCCACCGTGGAGTACCGGACCGACGTGCTGCAGGGGGTGGAGGTGCCGGTCCGGCCGCACTTCGGTGTCATGGGACTGGCGCCCGACGCATCTGGCCTGGTGGACTCCGTGCCGCCCATGAAGACCGGCGGCAACATCGACAATTGGCGGCTGGGCGCCGGCGCCAAGCTTTACCTGCCCATAGAGGTGGCCGGCGCCCTGTTCTCGGTAGGCGACCCGCACGCGTCGCAGGGGGATGGGGAGCTGTGCGGCACGGCCATCGAGTGTTCGCTCACCGGCGTGTTCCGCCTGACTGTCCGGTCCCGCGCCAGCGCCGGACCGGCGCTCCGCGATCTGGACTTCCCCCTGATCGAGACGCCGACGGCCTGGGTGGTGCTGGGCTTCAGCCATCCCGACTATCTGAGCGAGCTCGGCAAGACGGCGCAGAGCAGCGTCTACGGCCGCTCCACCTTGGACGCCGCGATGCAGACCGCCTTCCGCCAGGCCCGTCGCTTCCTCATGGCGTCACAGGGCCTGAGCGAGGACGAGGCGATCTCGCTGCTGTCCGTTGGCGTGAACTTCGGCATCACCCAGGTGGTGAACGGCAACAAGGGCGCCCATGCGGTGATCCCCAAGGCGCTGTTCGACAAGCGGCCCCCTCCGCCCGGCTCTCGCACCGACACCGCATGAGCATCTGCGCCGTAGGGTCGATCAACCTGGACCACGTGGCGCGGGTGCAGGCGGCGCCGGCTGCGGGTGAGACGGTGCTGGCCTCCAGCCTCTCGCGTGCCGCCGGCGGCAAGGGGCTGAACCAGGCCGTGGCCGCCGCAAGGGCGGGAGCGCAGGTGGCCATGGTCGGCCGGGTGGGTTGCGACGAGCCTGCCGACTGGCTGCTCGGCGTGCTTGCAGGGGCAGGCGTCGACACGGCGCAGGTGGCGCGCGATCCTACCCAGCCGACCGGCCAAGCCTTCATCACCGTGTCGCAGGCCGGAGAGAACTGCATCGTGGTCGCGGCCGGCGCCAACAGCGCCCTCCAGTCCGTACCCGTCCAAGCGGCTCGAGGCGCCCGGGTGCTGCTGGTTCAGCTCGAGACCGCCCTGGAGCCGGTGGAGGCCCTGCTCGCCGCGGACCTGCCTGGCTGCCTGAAGCTGCTCAACGCCGCTCCCGCCCTGGCGGCTGGCGCTCCAATGTTTGCGCACTGCGACGTGCTGATCCTCAACCAGACCGAACTTGCGCTTTACGCCGGCCTTCCCGCAGCGCCTGCGGAGACAGCCGACATCGTGCGGGCGGCTCGAAGGCTGCTGTGTCGCAGCGAGCAGAGCCTGATCGTGACCCTGGGGGCGCAGGGCGCGCTGGTGGTTGACGCAAGCCAAGCCCTGCACCTACCCGGACAACCGGCGCGGGTCGTCGACACGGTAGGGGCAGGCGACTGCTTCTGCGGCGTGCTGGCCGCCGGGTTGGACGCGGGGCTGAACCTGCCGGCCGCCGCGGCCCGGGCCAACATGGCCGCAGCCCTCGCCGTCAGTCGCCCCGGCGGCGCCGACGCCATGCCGACCCGCGCGGAGATCGACGCGGCTACCTAAGCTGGACTTGCGCCCTCTGCAGAGGCTTTAACCCGCCCGATGTCGCTGTCCCGCTTCCGCCCAGACAACTTCACCCTGTCGCTTCTGGCGACGGTGGCGCTGGCGTCCCTGCTGCCGAGCCGGGGCATGTTCGCCGACGTGATGCAGCACGTCACCACCGCCGCCATCGTGCTCCTGTTCTTCCTGCATGGGGCCAAGCTCTCGCGTGAGGCGATCCTGGGAGGGCTTGGCGCCTGGCGACTGCATCTGACGGTTTTCGCTGCGACCTTCATCATGTTCCCGGTGCTCGGGTCAGTCACCAAGGTGTTCCCGGCTTGGATGGCGGCGCCGGCGATCAAGCCCGGACTGCTTTTTTTGTGCCTGCTGCCCGCCACGGTGCAGTCCGCCATCGCCTTCACCTCCATCGCCGGAGGCAACGTGCCAGCCGCGGTCTGCAGCGCGTCAGGATCAAGCCTGATCGGCATCTTCCTGACGCCGCTTCTGGCCGCAGTCCTCATGGGTGCGCACGGGCGGGGCAGGAACGAGATCGCCGCCGTCGAGAACGTGGCGCTGCAGCTGCTGGCGCCGTTCGTCGCGGGCCATCTGGCGCGCCCGCTGGTCGGTCGCTGGATCGATGGCCACAAGGGCGTGCTGAGCCTTGTAGACCGGGGCTCCATCCTGCTGGTGGTCTATACGGCTTTCAGCGCGGCGGTGGTGGAGGGCCTGTGGAGACGGCTTTCGCCCGGCGACCTCCTGCAGGTGGCGGTGTGGGCCAGTGTGCTGCTCGCCGCCGCCCTGACCCTGACCACGCTGGCCGCGCGCGCCCTTAACTTCCGCCGCGCCGACGAGATCACCCTGGTCTTCTGCGGGTCCAAGAAGAGCCTGGCGGCCGGGGTGCCGATGGCTGGGGTCCTCTTTCCCACAGCCCAGGTGGGCTTGGTGCTCGTCCCCTTGATGCTGTTCCACCAGATCCAGCTCATGGTCTGCGCCGTGCTTGCGCGCCGCTACGCCGGCCGCCCGGTGGACCCCGGGCTCGCGGTGGCGGCCGAGGAGGCGGAGTTCTCCCCCTCGCCGCAGTCCGCCCGCGCGCCGCTCGTGCCTCAGGGCCGGCCCTGAGGCACGAGCCTGCGTCCGGGACAGCCGAAGCGAAGGCAAGGAAGAGTCTTCTTTTTCTGAAGAAAAAGAAGCAAAAAGACTTTTGCTCCGATGGCACCGAACGTGATCCACGTTCCGGACCCAACGGGCAAAAGTTTTTTGGTTCTTTTTTTCAAAAAAGAACTGCTTCCTTGCTTCCTG
>CAXTRP010000362.1:0-3713 GCA_964246615.1 uncultured Caulobacteraceae bacterium
ACGATGCGGTTCTCGTGGAAGCGGCCCACGAGATCGGTCTGAACGACGCCGACTTCCGCCGGGCCTTGGCGGAGGCGTCCGTCGACCGCCACGTCCAGGACACCCGCGCGCTGATGCGGCGCCACGGCCTGCAGGGCTTCCCGAGCTTCCTCCTCGAGCACGAGGGCGCCCTGGAGCGCCTGCCGCACGAAGGCTGCTACGGCCGCCCCGACGCCTTCGTCAGCCTAATCCGGCAAGCGGCGCTCTATGCAGTCACGGCTGATAGCGCGGGTCTCCAGTGCGCCAGAGCATGAAGGCCAAGATATCGGCGGTTTCCCGGTCGCGCTGTGATCGGGTCGAGCCTATGCCGTGGCCGGCGTCGGTCTCGATGCGCAGGATGATCGGGTTGTGCGAGGCGTCGGCCGCCTGCAGCCGAGCGGTCATCTTGGTCGGCTCCCAGGACGAGACTCGCGGGTCGTTCAACCCGGTGGTCAGCATGACGGATGGATAGCGGGTTCCGTCGACCACGTGCTGGTAGGCGTCCATCTCCGCCAGCGCCTTGAAGCCCTCCGGCTCGGTGACGGTGCCGAACTCCGGCACGTTGGGCGGTCCATTGGGCGAGAACTCGCTGCGCATGGCGTTGGACACTCCGACCTCAGAGATCACCACCGCCGCCAGGTCCGGCCGCTCGGTGAGGAAGCGCCCTACAGTGATCCCGCCCGCCGAGGCGCCGGTGATCGCCAGCTTGGCGCTCGAGGTGTAGCGCTCCGCAATCAGGTACTCGGCGCAGGCGATCATGTCGCGCCAGGTGTTCGGCTTGGTCAGCTTCTTGCCGGCCAGGTGCCAGTCCTCTCCCAGTTCGCCTCCGCCACGCACGTGCGCCACCGCAAAGATCCCGCCGAGGTCCAGCAGGGGCAGCCATCGCGCGATGAAGCCTGGGTCCTCGGTGATGCCGTAGGAGCCATAGGCGTTCAGCAGCAGGGGGGCGGAGCCGTCGCGCTTCAGCCCGCGGCGGTAGATGATGGAGAGCGGTACGCGCGTCCCGTCCCTGGCCGTCGCGAACACCTCTTCGGAGGTGTAGGGCGCCACGTTCACCGGCGGCTTGGGCGCGATGTCGGTCTGCACGACCACCCCGTCCGGCCCCACATGGCAGAGCACCGATGGCCGGACCCAGCCCTGCAGCAGGAACCAGGCCCCGTCATGCAGGGTGTCGGCGTAGAGGCCCTCGATGGAGCCCGAGAACGGCATGGCGATGGTGGTGATCGTCCCGTCGGCCGTGAGCCGGCGCAGGCCGCCAAGCCCTGCGTTCAGGTCCTGGATGTAGAGGGCGTCCTTCGCCGCGACGAGGCCGCGCACGACCGAGGCGCTCTCCGGGACCACGACGGTCGCGTGCGCCACGGAGGGATCGGCGGCGGTGGTCTTCAGCACCTTGTAATGCGAAGCGCCGTTATGGCTGACGAGGTAGATGTCCTCGCCCAGGACCGCGGCCCCGGTGATCTTGTCGGCGGCCGAGCAGACCGGTCGCCAGGCCGGCGCCCCGCTCACCGCCGAGGCGAGCGGGGCCGCATAGAGCGCCTGCTCGTTCTGCACGCCGGAGATAATGGAGCCGAGGACGACGTCCGAGCCCGGGGTCGCGCCCACATTGGGGAAGTCGATATCGGCCACCTTGACCGCCGGGTTCATGCCCTGGGCCAGCACCTTCGCGTCGTGGGCCGGATCGCTGTTCAGGCGGTGGAACCAGCAGGCGCTGAGCTTTTCCTTGTCCAGGCTGTCACGAGCGACGCCCGGCTGCAGGCGGTTGTAGAAGAAGCCGCGACCGTCCGGCGTCCAGCTTGGCGAAGCATCGTCGGTGCGGTCGATGGTCTCGGGCAGCAGGGCGCCCGTGGCGGTGACCAGGATGCGGGCGGTGGAGTTCTCCGACCCGCCGGGTGAGGTCCCGAACACCACGTGGACGCCGTCCGGCGAACAGGCCCACCAGTCCAGCGAGGCGTGCGAGCCCACCCCTGCATAGGTGTCCGGGTCGATCAGCAACCGGTCGGTCCCGTGCATCCCGTCGCGGACATAGAGCTTGAAGGTGTTGGCGCCGGCGGGCCGCACTTCGGTGAAGATCAACCTGCCCCCTACCTGGACGCCGGAGACGGAGACCACCTGGCCGGTATAGCCGGCCACCGCGGCAGCCAGGGCATCGCGGCCTGGGATGGCGGCGAGGACCTGCTTGGCGTAAGCGCCCTGACCCTGGACATAGGCCGTCCACTCCGGCCTTTCGGCCTCCATCCAACGATAGCGGTCCACCACCGGTGTGCCGAACAGGGTATCGGTCACCGGCGCGACGCGGGCCACCGGCGGCCCGCCAAGCGTCGCCTGACCAGATGCCGCGTGGCGGGGCGCGGTTTGGGCTGAGGCCCACTTGGGCAGCATGCAGGCGCCGGTCGCTGCGGCGGCCGAACTCAACAGCCCGCGCCGATCCACCGAAAGCTTCATCCCATCTCCTCCGTCCTGGCCTTTCGCCAGTGTGCGCAGACTAGCGACGGCTACGCCAGGGAGCGCTCGCCGATCTTGCCGCTCGGTCCTTCAAGGTTTCGCCGGCGATCCTAGAGCCGGCTGCGACGCGGCGGACGGAGGCAGCGGCGTGTCGGTCTTGGGTGCAGGGCCGCCGCGCTCGCCGGGCAGGGCGGGCTGGGTCCTCACCTGGGGTACGGGCGTGGAGACGGCGACGGCGGGGGTGACGGGGGACGGGTTCACCGGCTGCACCTCGAACCGCCAGCCGTGGCCCTGGGCCAGGTAGGTCTGGGTGGCGCGGCGGATGTCGGCCGTGCTGACGCGGCCGTAGCCGGGAACGCTGTCCCGGATTAGGGTCAACCGCCGCGGGTCGGTCTGCGCTAGGTGAAGCACCGCGGTCCAATAGCCATTGGTCTGCTGGGCCTTGAGTATCTGCTGGACGTGCGGCCTGCGCGCCCGCTCCAGCTCGTCCTCGCTCACGCCTTGCTGCGCCATGTCGGCGGTGATCTTGTCGACGTTGGCGTAGAAGTGGTCGAGCTTGGTCGGCGGCGTCTCCACCGAGCCGTAGAGGAAGCCGTAGCCCGGAAAGGTCTGGGACAGTTCGGCGTGGGAGGCGGGCGAGTAAGTGGCGCCCTCGGCGATGCGCACCTGGTCGATCAGGCGCGAGCCGAGGATGTCGGCGGTCATGGTCAGGACGCGCGACTGCTGCATGTCGGCGAAGAAGTCGGTGGCGGGCCAGGCGACGTAGGCGATGGCCTGGTCAGACCGCCCCTTGTGCGTGCGGACAACGATGTCCGGCGTAGGCTCGGGAAAGCGGATCCGATCGCCTCCGGACGGCGCTGCAACCGGCGGCCGCGACGGCAGCGCGCCGAAGGTGGCGGCGACCGTGGCGATAGCCTGCGCCACCGTCGTGTCGCCAACCACCTCGACCTCGAGCGGACCCGTGGCCAGGCCGGGCACCAGCATGGCCTTGAGGTCGTCCAGGTTGGTGGCGGCGAGCTGAGCGGGGCTCGGCAGCCGCCAGCGAGGATCACCGGAACGTTCCAGGGTGGCGAGATCGCGCGTCTGCACGCCTTCCGGTGTGCTGTCGAGCTCGCCGAGAGACAGGGCGGTAAGGCTGCGGGACCGATCGAACGCCTCCCGCCGCCACCCGGGCGAGGTCATGTAGGCGGCCAGCAGTTGCAGCTGCACGTCTAGGTCCTGCGGCCGCGTCACGCCGCTGAGCAGGAAGCTGT
>CAXTRP010000363.1:0-3672 GCA_964246615.1 uncultured Caulobacteraceae bacterium
TTCCGCGAAGTGTTCGTCTCGGGGCTGCGCGAGGCAGGCGCGGGGCGAGGCGTGAAGCTGCCGGTCACCTGGCTCGCCAAGTGGAAAACCACGGTGCAGTTGGTGGCGCTGAGCCTCGCGCTGTTGGCGACGGGGCTGGCGTGGGGCGCGCTGGGCCTCATCGCCGCCGCCCTGCTGTGGATCGCCGCAGCGATGACGCTATGGACCGGCGTGCAATACGCGCTCGCCTTCAACCGAGCCGCCGATTGATCCTCCCCGTCGGATGAGAAATACGAGGACGCCGCCGATCAGCCCCGGGCGCCCTCTTCGGCCGCAACGACCCGCGAGACGGCGTTTACCACCGCTCCCACCCGGATGGCGGCCTGGATCACGGTGTTCGGCACGCCGCGCTTGCGCAGTTCCTCCTCGTGGCTATCCAGGCACAGACCGCAGCCGTTCACAGCCGAGACCGCCATGCACCAAAGCTCGAAGTCGGTCTTGTCCACGCCGGGGTTGGCGATGATGTTCATGCGCAGCTTGGCCGGCAGCGTCGCGTATTCCCGGCTCTTCATCAGATGGATCGTGCGGTAGTAGACGTTGTTCATGCCCATGATCGCGGCGGCGGCCTTGGCGGCGGTCAGCGCCTCGGCGGAGAGCGGGCAGCCGTCTTCCAGCGCCTTGATCACCGAGCCGGTCCCCACCGCATAGGCGCAAGCGATGAAACAGCCCCACTTCTGCTGCTCGCTGAGCACCGTCTCGTTCATCAGCGAGGAGAGGTTGAGGCTCAGGTCCTTGGCGTAGGGAGGCAGGGTGTTGCGCAGGGCGTCGACGGACATCGGCTTGCTTTCGGATCGGGGATGGAAGGCCGGAAGCCCGAAGGCTCCCGGCCGCAGGATCGCCTCAGCGGCGGGTTAGGCAGCAGGCTTCAGCACGTCGCCGCCGACTTGGCGGTTGCAGGGACAGAGTTCGTCGGTCTGCAGCGCGTCCAGCACGCGGAGCGTATCGGCCGGGTTGCGGCCGACGTTCAGGTTGGTGACGTAGACGTGCTGAATGGTGTTGTCCGGATCCACCACGAACGTCGCGCGGTAGGCCACGCCCTCATCCTCGTCCAGCACGCCAAGCTTGCTGGCGAACTTGCCCGACGGATCGGCGAAGGACCACATCGGCAGGCGATCCAAATCGGCGTGGTCGCGACGCCAGGCGAGCTTCACATGCTCGTTGTCGACCGAACCGCCCATGACGATGCAGTCGCGATCCTCGAAATCCTTGGACAGGCGCGCGAATTCCGCAATTTCGGTCGGGCAGACGAAGGTGAAGTCCTTGGGGTAGAAGAAGATCACCTTCCACTTGCCCTCGAAGGAGTCTTGGGTAAGCTTCTCGAAGGCGGATTTGCCGTCCTCCTCGTGAGCGTTGAAGCCGGGCTTTACGCCTGTGACCTTGTAGTGCGGGAGCTTTTCGCCAACGCCGAGCATGAGCAGATCCTTGGGGAGGATGCGGCACCCCGCCGCACGAGGGTGGCATACGGCGGCCTTTGCTGCAGTGCAAATCGATTGTTTTTGGTGGTCCGCATAGGCTTAGCCTATCTTGCGCTATGCTTCCCACCCTGCGCCAGCTGCAGTACCTGAAACTCCTGGCGGAACACGGATCGTTCAGCCGGGCGGCCGAGGCGGCTTTCGTCACCCAGCCGACCCTTTCGGCCGGCATCCAGGAGTTGGAGCGGAACCTCGGCGCTCCGGTGGTGGATCGGGCGCGTTCCGGCGTGATCCTGACGTCGGTGGGCGAGGAGACGGTGCGCAGGGCCCAGGACGTGCTCACCCGGGTGGAGGACCTGGTTCAGGCCGCCCGCAGCGCAGGCCAGCCGCTGGCGGGGCGTTTCCGGCTCGGCGTCATCCCGACCATCGCGCCTTTCCTGCTGCCCAAGGCGCTGCCGGTGCTGCGGCTCAGGTTTCCCAAGCTGCGGCTTTACCTGCGCGAGGATATGACCGCCAAGCTTGTGGCGGGCCTCAAGGCCGGCGGGCTGGACGCGGCGCTGATCGCCTTGCCCTACGATACCGCGGGGCTGGAGACGGCCCAGGTGCGCCAGGACGAACTGCTCGCCGCCTCGTCAAGGGACCATCGCTTCACCCACGGGGAAGCGGTGGAGCTGGACGACATGCAGGGTGAGGACGTGATCCTGCTGGAGGATGGCCACTGCCTGCGCGAGCACGCGCTCGCCGCCTGCAGCCTTGAGGCGCCACGCAACACCCCGGACGGCGGCGGTTTCGCGGCCACCTCCCTGCACACCCTGGTGCAGATGGTGGGCTCGGGGCTGGGCGTGTCGCTGCTGCCGGCGATGGCGGTTGAGGCGGGGCTGGCCGATCAGGCCTCGGTCAGCGTGCGCCACCTGGGCGCAGACGCTCCGCATCGCGAGATCGTGGTCGCTTGGCGCAAGGGTTCCTCTCGGGAGAGCGAGGCGCGCCTGCTGGCGGAGACCCTGAAGGCGGTGTGATGTTCCTCCAACCTATCGCTTGCCTAAAGCTACTTCTAGATATATCTAAACCGAACGAGGGGGGTTGGGTCTACCTGGCCTGGAATTGATCGCCCTCTCTGAATAAGATATATCTGGAGCGAGTCGTAATGTACATGAGACATCACATGGGAATGCGCGGCCACTGGGGTGGTCGGGGGGAGCGGGGCGGTCACGGCCACCATGAAGGCTTCGAGGGCCGGTTCGGCGGCGGAGCCAGGGGCCGCCGGACGCGGGTGTTCGACCAGGGCGATCTGCGGCTGCTGCTGCTGTCCCTGATCGCCGAGCAGCCGAGCCACGGCTACGAACTGATCCGCTCCATCGAGGAGAAGCTGGGCGGCGCCTACAGCCCGAGCCCGGGGATCGTCTACCCCACTTTGACCCTGCTGGAGGAACTGGGCTACGCCACGGTGCAGGCGCAGGAGGGCGGGCGCAAGCTCTACTCCGTGACCGAGGCGGGGCGCGCCTATCTGGCGGAGCAGGGCGATGCGGTGGATGTGGTCCGGCGGCGCATGGACGACGCCCGCGCCCGCGGCGGTGAGGTCCCGACCTCGATCCAGCGCGGCATGGAGAACCTCAAGACGGCGCTCCGCCTGAAGATCGGTTCCGCTCCGCTCGATCCCGAACGCGCCCGCGCCATCGCCGCTGCACTGGACGCCGCCGCGTTGGCGGTGGAGGAAGCTTGAACATGGCTAGCTCACACGGCCGCGCCGAGACTCCCAACGCCCGGCGCTATCTGACCCAGCTGTGCAAGCATTGGAGCCACCGCTTCGAGGTCCGCTTCGACGAGCACACCGGCGAAATCCCGTTGCCCGCCGGCCTCTGCCGGTTGAAGGCCGAACCCGACCGGCTGGAGATCGCGCTGGAAACCGCCGAAGCTGACCAGCTGGACCGAATGGAGCAGGTGGTCGCCGAGCACTTGCAGCGTTTCGCGTTCCGCGAGCCTTTCAAGGTGGCCTGGACGCGGACGTGACGCTTCGCGTCAGCCGGGACCAAACATCTAGCTCAGCATGATCGCGGACAGCAGGCGGCCATAGTCGCCCTCGCCGCGATGGACGGCGCGGCGGTTGGAGAAGAAGGCGGCTTCCTCCGCGCAGGTGTCGCGTCCGACCCAGGCCGCCCCGCCCACGCCGGCCTGGGCCAGCCGGTCGAGTACAAAGCCGGGCAGGTCGAACTGCTGGACGATG
>CAXTRP010000364.1:0-1663 GCA_964246615.1 uncultured Caulobacteraceae bacterium
CCATTTCCGCACCACGATCATCTTAGGGCGGTCGACGAGGTCGCGGGCCAGTTTCTCCCCGACGATGCGGGAGAACTCGGGCGCGTTCAGATCGTCCAGCAACTGCTGGAAG
The DNA here is from genome assembly GCA_964246615.1 of uncultured Caulobacteraceae bacterium. GTDB lineage: Bacteria > Pseudomonadota > Alphaproteobacteria > Caulobacterales > Caulobacteraceae > CAHJWH01. Next base: position 113 of record CAXTRP010000364.1, read on the forward strand.
GCGGGGCCGTAACTCAGCTGCTCCACGGGGAAGAAGCCCGACTTGTTTTCGTCGGGGAAGTCGCGGGCGAGCTGGGCCTTCTGCGCCTCGCCGAGCAGGCCCTCGGCGGTCAGGTGGGGGAACGGGGCTGTGGTGGTGGGCCGCTCGGCCAACACGTCCAGGCGCAACACGAAAGCCGTCTCCAGGCCCGCGCCGCGCGGGCTGATCCCTATCTAGCGATCCCCGACGCTATCCGCCATGCGCCCTCTCAGTGCACGTATGACCCGGCGTTGATGTCGATGGTCGTCCCCGTCGCGTGGTCCGCCAGCCCGCTGGCCAGCAGCACGAGCATGGGCGCGATGTCGGTCGGCTCGGTCAGGCGCGTCAGGGCGATGTCGCGGGAGGCGAAGTCCTCGCCGTACTGGTCGATGAAGGCCTGCGCCATTTCGGTGCGGGTGAAGCCCGGGGCCACGTCGAAGGCCATGATCCCCTGCTTGCCGAACCCTCGCGCGATAGAGCGCGTCAGGGCCACCACCCCGCCCTTGGACGCTGCGTAGGCGAGGTAGTCCGGCGTATCCCCGCGAAACGCCGCACGCGAGCTGATATTGATGATCCGTCCTCCGCCATGGCTTTCGAAATGGGCGATGGCCGCGCGGCAGAGCAGGCCCATGGCGGTGAGGTTCACCGCCATGATGTCGGTCCAGACCTTCAGCCAGACCGCTTCATCGCCATCCAGCGGTGCGCCGCCGGCCACGCCCGCATTGTTCACCAGAACGTCCACCCGCCCGAACCGCGCGACCACTTCATCCCACAGGGCGGTGCAGGCGGACGGATCGGAGAGGTCGGCGCGGAAGGCTTCCGCGCCCTGCCCGACCTCGACCGCCAGCGCTTCGGCTGCCGCGAGGTCGCGCCCGCAGTGCACCGCCACCCGCGCGCCGGAGGCGGCGAACGCCCGCACGGCCGCCGCCCCGATCCCGCGGCTGCCGCCGGTGATCAGGGCGGTCTTGGAGGTGAGATCGAGGTGCATGGCGGGCTCGCGGAACGTGAGATCAGTCCTTAGCCCGCGATGCGAGCCCCCTCTACCACGCTGCGCGCGGTCCTCCTCCCCCAGCAGGGAGAGGATCAAGGTGCGCAAGCCGCCGCTCACGTCCCCCGCGGCTTGGCGCGCGTCGTGGGCTCCGCGTTCAGCGGGTCCTCGGGCCAGGGGTGGCGCGGGTAGCGGCCCTTCATCTCCGTACGCACCGCCTTCCACGAGCCCGCCCAGAAGCCCGGCAAGTCGCGGGTCACTTGCACAGGCCGACGGGCCGGCGACAACAGCGCGAGCGTCAGCGGCCAGCGGCCACGGGCGACGCAAGGATGCCGGGTGATCCCGAACAGTTCCTGCACCCGCGCCTCGACGCGCGGGCCGCCTTCGGCTGCGTAGTCGATGTCGGGACGCGAGCCGGTCGGCAGGACCAGATGCTCAGGCGCTTCGGCGTCCAGGCGACGCTGAAGGTCATAGGGCAGGAGCGCCGCGACGCTCTGGTGCAGCGCCTGAGGATTGACGTCGGCCAGCCGGTCGGTCGCCGAGAG
>CAXTRP010000364.1:1673-3666 GCA_964246615.1 uncultured Caulobacteraceae bacterium
CGCCGAGAGCAGCTCGCCCGCCCACGCCGCGGCGCTGGCGAGCAGGACATCATCGCCGAGGTCCGGCCATCCGCCGGCATCCCCATCAGAACTGGTTCCATCCAGTCGCGCGAGGAAGGCGACCCGGGCCCGCAAGGCTGCGGTGCGGGCTTGGAACGGCAGCGCGGCCAAGCCACGGAGGCGCAGCTGCTCGACCAGCGCATCGCGCAGCACCTCGGGCGCGGGACGGTCAAGCCGTTGCTGGCCGAGGATCAAGGCGCCCAGCCGGCGGAGCCGGCGCGCGCGGACCCGACCGTCCTGGTCCACCTCGGTGCGCGTCTCCTCCACAAGGCTGGACGCCAGAACCTGCTCGATCTCAGCCAAATCGATCCGCGCGGCAAGACGCACGCGATCGCTCCACGTTCCGCCGCCGAGTTCGCCGACCGCCAGCCACGCTTCCCGCGCCAGCGGACTTGCGGCGTCCACCCGCACCGCCCGGCCGCTGGTCAGGTTGAACACGCCGTCCGCCCCCCTCGCCTTGGCGATCCGCTCCGGAAAGGCGAGCGCCAGCAGCGCGCCGTCGCTCGGCCCTTCGGCGTCGGGGAGCGCGGCCCCGCCCGATCCGGCCCGCCGGGCCCACTGATCCGCCAGGCTGCGGGCGTCCCGGGCTCGGCCGGACCCATCCTGTGCGAAGCGAACCAACCGTTCGCCAAGGTCGAGCGCATCGCCGCCAAGCCCCTGTTCGCTCAGCAGCATGGCGATCCGCGCCGAGCGTCGGCCAGCGCCAAGCACAGCCCCGCGGATCATCAGGTGGGCCAGCCGGGGCGGCGTCGGCAGGGTAGCCAGCCTGCGGCCGTGCGGCGTCAGATCGCCCGAGGCGTCCACCGCGCCCAGGTCCAGCAGGAGCCGCCGGGCCTCGGCGAAAGCCGCCGCCGGAGGCGGGTCCAGCAAGGCCAGACCGTCGGCGGACTTGGCGCCCCACTGCGCAAGGCTGAGCGCAAAGCCTGACAGGTCGCTGTCCAGTATCTCGGGCCGGCTGAAGGGGGTGAGCGCCCTGGTCTCGGCCTCGTCCCAGAGGCGGTAGCAGACGCCTGGCCCGGTGCGGCCTGCCCGGCCGCGACGCTGGTCGGCGCTGGCCCGGCTGACCCGGACGGTGGCGAGCCGGGTGAGGCCGCTGGCGGGATCGTAGCGCGGAACCCGCGACAGGCCGCCATCCACCACCACCCGCACGCCCTCCAGGGTCAAGCTGGTCTCGGCGATGGAGGTGGCCAAGACCACCTTGCGCACGCCAGAGGTTGCAGGCGCTGTCGCGCGATCCTGAGCCTCAGGCGGCAGCGCGCCGTAAAGCGCATGCACTTCCACGTCGGTGCGCCCGCTGAGCCGCTCGCTCAGCGCCTCGTGCGCTCGCCGGATTTCCGCAGCGCCGGGCAGAAAGGCCAGCACGCCGCCGTCCTCCTCAGCCAGCGCCCTCACCACCGCGCGCACCATCTGAGGTTCCAGGCGGCCAGCGGGTTCGCGGCCGAGATAGCGGGTCTCCACGGAAAAGGCGCGGCCGACGCTTTCCACCACCGGCGCGTCGCCGAGCAGGGCGGACACGCGAGCGCCGTCGAGGGTGGCCGACATCACCAGCAGGCGCAGATCGTCGCGGAGCAGGCTCTGGGCGTCCCGCGCCAGGGCGAGGCCGAGGTCTGCGTCCAGGCTGCGCTCGTGGAACTCGTCGAACAGCACGGCGGCCACCCCGTCGAGCGCCGGGTCGTCCAGGATCATCCGCGTGAACACGCCTTCGGTGACCACCTCCACCCGGGTCGTGGCGGAGACTTTGGCGTCGAGCCGCACACGGTAGCCGACGGTGGCCCCCACCGGCTCGCCGAGCATGGCCGCCATGCGCGCCGCCGCCGCACGCGCCGCCAGACGCCGGGGCTCCAGCACCAGGATGCGGCCGTCGCCCCGCCAGGGCGCCGCCAGCAACGCCAGCGGCACGACGGTGGTCTTGCCGGCGCCCGGCGGCGCGACG
>CAXTRP010000365.1:0-3660 GCA_964246615.1 uncultured Caulobacteraceae bacterium
CCGGCCTGCAGGCCGACGTTCAGGCCTGCCGTAACCAGGACGGCAGGAGCGGTCTCGACCACCATGGCCAGGAGCGCCGGGACCGCTGCAGCGCTGATGAAGGCGGCAGGGTCTATACCCAGCAACATGGCGGACACGCTGCCCCCGCCGATGATCCCCGCGGCCCCTTCCACAAACACCGTCACGCCGCGAAGATCGGAGCGGACCAGTTCCTTGCCGCGGAAGGCGTCAGTGATGAACACCCGGCCGGCATTGGGGAACGCGCCCGGCGCTACGACGCCGCCGATGCCTTGACCTTTGACCGAAACCTTGATCTTGCCGATCTTGGGTAGCTTGAACCCGTCGCTGAACCCTACCCCCAACCCGCCGTAGTGGAAGGTCACATCGGTCTTCGATGGGTCCTTCAAATAGATGGCCCCGCCGGAACCTGCGACGAAACCCACCCCCAGGCCGCCTGTAGCAGAGGTCTTGAAGGTCCATTCGCTGAGCCCGCGGATCCAGATCATGTTCTCCTCCTCAGCCCCTCCGCGCCTGCCACAAGGATGAGCCGGCCCCGGCCAGCATCACCAAGCCTAGCAGGGCCAGTCCTGCTGCGACGCCCCAGGTCGCCAGCCAAGTGTCGACGTTGGCGCGAGTGCGAGGCGCCCCGGGATCGTAACGGACCCGCACCGCCTGCCCAGCGCGGTAGCCGAACACCAGACCCCCTTGCGAATAGGTCACGATTTCACCCGCCCGGGTGGTGAAGCGGACTTCGGGATGGCTTGGCCCTGCCTCCAGCCGCGTCACCACGCCCGGCGCGATCAACGAATGGCTGGCAAACCGCCAGCTTCGCCCCGCCATGTTCACGGCCACGACCAACAGCACCAAGCCAAAAGCCATGCCCACGAGCGACCCTACGGTCCCCGGCGAGGCGGACGTCCCCGGCGCCATCGTCATCCCTCCACACCCCAGACCACCTATGCCGCCAAGCTCGTTAAGTCCGCAACCTTGACGCTTACGATTGAGCGCAAGGCCGACATGGCTAAGGCTCCCTCACCGAAATGAAAGGCGTCGGCCCCAGCCGCAAGCGCGCCCCATTGCGCGCCTCGGCTCGGCGGGGGGAGGGGGTGAGCCGGGCGTGGGCCAAGCTGACGCGCCGCCTTCAGCCTTGCCGCCTGTAACCCGGTCCAGTTGCGGCATTTAGCAGTTAACAAACCTGAGACGACACCATCGTCCCATCGCCACGGTTAAAATCTAAGTCTAATTCGCGGCGGGGGTAGGTCGCGGCTTCATTTGAACACGACTTTTTTGTCCAGCCATGCGGGCGATACTCGCACGGATAGTTCAGCTGTCGATGTCTATGGGGGACTAGACCATGAGAGCCGGCTGTGTAGTCTCTTGCGCTGTCGCCGCGCTGCTCAGCGGCGGCGTCGGCATGGCGACCGCAGCCGACGCCGCGTCCGCCCCCGCCGCCGGATCGGCGGCGATCGTCTCCGCCGGCGCGGCGGGCTCGGCTCCGGTGGCGGACGCCGCAGGTGCGGCCGCGCCTGTCGACGAGATCGTGGTGACGGCCCAGCGTCGCAACGAAAGCATCGAGAAGGTGCCGCTGACCATCCAGGCCTTCACGGGCAAGACGTTGTCCCAGCTGAACGTCACCACACTGGACGACCTGTTGAAATACACGTCCAACGTCACCTACGGCAACAACGGCCCCGGCCAGGGCAACATCTTCATCCGCGGCCTCAGCGCCGGTTTCGCCGGCAACCAGTCCAGCGCCACGGCCGGCAACTTCCCCAACGTCGCGGTCTATCTCGACGACCAGTCCTTCCAGTTCCCGTCACGCAACGTCGACATCTACGTGGTGGACATGAACCGGGTGGAGGTGCTGGAGGGTCCGCAGGGCACCCTGTTCGGCGGCGGCGCGGAAGCGGGCGCGGTCCGCTACATCACGGGACCACACATCGGAGAGTCCTGTGAAGATCGAGCACACCTCTATCGCCGTCGCACCCTGCTCACGCAGCTTCTGCTACGGTTGGAGAGAGACAAGGTTCTCTCGGAGGTGTCGATGAACGCGATCCTCCGAGAGGCTAGGTCGCTGAACGGCGAACACGCTGACAACCCTGCCAATCTCGACGCACTCCTCTTCTTGGAGGAAGTTGAGGGTGCGCTGAAGGATGCGAGGGCTCAGGCAGCTTCGCCGCCATCAGGAGCGTAGTTTGGGAGGACGACCCACACGCTACGCGTGCTCGACAGGTAGACGTAAGTCGCGCGCTCAGGCGCAGGTGTGCCGACCTCGCGGTGCTCCGACGGATTAGTGGTCATGATGGTCCTAGAGGAGCGAGTCTGTCCGGCTCGTGGCGGCCGATCATCGGCCTCGGGTCTGCTAATGCGACGCAGTCACTATGCGGAAGGGCGGACTCGCTGTCAAGAAAACGGCACAAGATGTGGGGCACCCTAACGTAGCCGGATAACCCTTCAAGTCTATCGCACCGACAGGCCGCTGTTCATCGACAAGATGCCCAACAACTTCCGCCACATCGGCCTGATCCACCTGATGCTGCCCAACGCCAGGATCATCGACGCGCGGCGTGATCCCATGTCCTGCTGTTTCAGCAACCTCAAGCAGCTGTTCGCCCAGGGTCAGGAGTTCGCCTATAGTGTCGAGGACATCGCGCGCTACTATCGGACCTATCTGGAGCTGATGCGCCACTGGGACGAGGTGCTGCCCGGACGCGTCCTGCGCGTGCAGCACGAAGACGTGGTCGCAGACCTGGAGGGCGCCGTGCGACGCATGCTCGATCACTGCGGGCTGGAGTTCGAGCCGGCCTGCGTGGAGTTCCACAAGACCCGGCGCCATGTGCGCACGTCCAGTTCCGAACAGGTCCGCCAGTCCATCTTCCGTGAAGGGCTCGATCAAGGGAAGCGCTACGGAGCCTGGTTGCACCCGCTCCAAGCCGCCTCGGCGACGCGCTCACCCGCTATCGCGGCTAGGGCGTGATCCGCTTAGCGGCGACCGCCCTCCCGCCTCCCCCGGGCTTGTCCCCGGGGTCCCTGGCGCTCCGAGCCGGCGTTGAGAGCAGGGCCGTCGTCCTGGCCCGCCCTGGCCCCCTGATCCCCTGGCCCCCTGGCCGTTTCGCCGGCTCAGCTCGAAATGTCGGTGGCGACCGAGGGCTCGCGCCAGGCCTCGATCTCCTCGAGCGTCGCCTTCAGCTTCTCGGTGACATAGCGCAGGCCCGAGGCGCCGAGCACGATGTGCTGGGGCGGGCTGGGATGCTCGGCCAGCTGCATCATCAGCGCCGCCGCCTTGGCCGGATCGCCCGGCTGCTTGCCGGTGAAGTTGGCGGTGCGGGTCAGCGGGCCGCCCACCACCTCGGCGTAGTCGGCGATGGCGGTCTGGGTCTGGCGCAGCGACCGGCCAGCCCAATCGGTGCGGAACGACCCGGGCTCCACGCAGGTGACCCGGATGCCGAGGTGTCTCACCTCGTCGGCCAATGCGTCGGACCAGCCTTCCACCGCGTGCTTGCTGGCGCTGTAGAAGCCTCCCGCCGGCCCGGCGATGAAGCCCGCCGTGGAGCCGATGGTCATGATGTAGCCTGAGCGCCGTGCGCGCATGGCGGGAAGAACAGCCCGGGTCATAGCGAAGACGCCGAAGACTAAGGCTACTAAAGCCGCGCGCATTAC
>CAXTRP010000366.1:0-3630 GCA_964246615.1 uncultured Caulobacteraceae bacterium
ATCAGGCCGGAGAGGTGGCGGGGCGTCCAGCGCTTGAGGTCGAGGTTGGCCGCCTCGATCAGCTGCTTCAGCACGCGCTGCTGGTCATCGTCGTCCAGGATGGTGAAGCTCGATTTCAGCCCTACCAGTTCGGCGTGGCGGCGCAGGATCTGGGCGGCGACGGAGTGGAAGGTGCCGAGCCAGCGCAAACCCTCGGCCTGGCCGCCGATCAGGGCCGCGATCCGCTCCCGCATTTCCCGCGCAGCCTTGTTGGTGAAGGTGACCACCAGCAGTTCCCACGGCCGGGCGCGGTTGGTGTTCAGGATGTGGGCGAGCCGGGTGGTCAGCACCCGGGTCTTGCCCGTACCGGCGCCGGCCAGCACCAGCACCGGCCCCTCCGTCGCCTCCACCGCGGCGCGCTGCTCGGGGTTCAGGCCGGCAAGGTAGTCCGGAGCGGACGGGTCCACGCGGGCGAGGTCTGAGATGCGCGGAACGGGCAGGGGGGCGGACACGAGCGATTCCTGATTACCAGAACGAATGTAGCACGCCTGCGCCTGGACTTAAGGGCCAGGAACCGTGGCGGTAACCGTCCGTTCTCGTCCGATACCTGATCCGCCGAGGGGCCTGATGACCGAGCCGCAGCCTAATCCCAGGGTTTCAAACAAGATTTCACCGCTGGCGGTGATCGTGGTCATCATCCTGATCGGCATCGTCATCGTGGCCTTCGTCAAGCGCCATGGCCATCACGAGACGCCGAACGGTACGCGCGCGCCGATGGCGGCTCCGTCCAACGCCATCATGCCTCAACAGCCTAACCTGCCGAACAACGTTGCGCCCCGCGCGCACACCAACGACGCCGTTGAGGCGGCGCCGACAGGCAATGAGCAGGGCAACCCGAAGGGCGCGGGACCAGGCAATGGCGTGCAGTAGCCGTCAGGCGCGGTCAGGCTGGAGCGCCAGTGCGCAACGCCCAGTCGAGCGCTTCCAGCCGGCAGGCCGAAGCGAGAGGGCGGGCTCCACGCGTTTCATCCAGGTGGCGAACCAACTGCGCAAGACCCAGACCTCGGGTGATCGCGACACGCTCCAGCACGGCCCAGAACTCCTCCTCCAGCGCCACGGAGGTCGAGTGACCGCTCAGGCTCAGCGACCTCTTATGAAGACGAGCCATTACGTCCTTTGCATTTCCGGCCAGGCTTGGCTTCGATGTAGTGCTTCGCCATATCGGGTCCAGGGTGGGGTGCTCGCTCCTGGCGCGTGGAGAACGGATGATCGAGCCGAGGCTTATGGCGCTCGCAACTGCGACACCTCTCCATGTGCTCGATCAGGCCCAAGCGGCCGCCATGGCCGCAGAGATTTTCAAGGGCAAGGTGTTTCGAACGCCTGATCTGCTGTCGATCTTCGAAAACACTGGGATCAAGACCCGGCGCGCGGTGCGGCCGCTCGAGTGGTACGGCCGGCCGCACGATTGGTCCGAGCGTAACGCGGTCTATCTTGAGGGCGCACAGGCGCTTTACGTCGAGGCGGCGGAGCGCGCGCTGGCCGCCAGCGGCTTGCAGGCTCGAGACATCGGTCAACTGATCACCGTCTCCTCCTCCGGCATCGCCACACCGAGTCTGGCGGGTCGCATGGGCTTTCGCGCCGACGTGCGGCGCACACCGGTGTTCGGTCTAGGCTGTGGCGGCGGAGCGGCGGGGCTGGGACTTGCAGAGCGGCTGGCGAGGGCGGCGCCGGAGCGGCCCGTCCTGCTTGTCGTGGTGGAGCTGAGCACCCTTGCGGTGCGTCCCGACGCGGCCAGCAAGGAGAACATCATTTCGTCGGCCCTGTTCGGCGACGGCGCGGCGGCGGCGGTGATCTCCGCTTCCCCCGGCGCCGGGGGACGGGTGCTGGAGGGTAGCGGCGAGCACCTTTGGCCGGATAGCCTCGATGTCATGGGCTGGCGCATCGATCCGGTTGGCTTTGGCGTGATCCTATCCGCCGGCGTGCCGAGCTTTGTCGAACAGCACCTGCCAACGGCGGCCCGAGGCTATCTCGACCGTGCAGGCCTGACGCCCAACGATGTGAGCCGGTACGTCTGCCATCCTGGAGGGGCCAAGGTGGTGCCGGCCATCGAGGTTGCGCTCTCGCTGACGACCGGGTCGCTCGACGTGGAGCGGCAAGTTCTGGCCGAATACGGGAACATGAGTGCGCCCACCGTGCTGTTCATCCTGGATCGGGTGCTGAACGGCGGGGCGGCTGTATCGGGCGACGGGCGACTGGTGGTGAGCGCCATGGGTCCCGGCTTCACCGCCCAGTTCGTCTCCATCGCGCCCGCGGCGGCCTGAGCGTGGCGCCCGCCATCCTGTTGCTGGTGTTCGTGACCCTGCAGCGGGGCGCGGAGCTCGTCTGGAATCGTGGCAACGAGGCGGGCCTGCGCGCCCGCGGCGCGGTGGAAGCCGGTCGCGCCCACTATCCCGTCATGGTGCTCCTGCACGGCGTGTGGCTGGTGGCGCTCTGGGCTTACGGCTGGGATCGGCCGTTGTCCTGGCCTTGGGTCGCCGTCTACATCCTGCTGCAAGCGGGGCGCGGGTGGGTGCTGGCCACCCTCGGCCGCCGGTGGACCACCCGGGTATTCGTGGTGCCCGGCGAAACCCTTGTGCGGCGAGGTCCCTACCGCTTCGTCAGCCACCCGAACTATGTGGTGGTGGTGCTGGAGATCATCGCTCTTCCGATGGCGTTTGGGCTGTGGGGCGTGGCGCTCGTGTTCGGCGTCGCCAACCTTGCCTTGCTAGGTTGGCGCATCCGCGTCGAGAACGAGGCGCTGCGGCAAGCAAACTGAGCCGAGGCGGCGCCGAGCGTGGGATCGGGCGCCCGCGCACTGCTGGAGCGCGAGCTACCCCGGCAAGCTCAGACCGCCGCTTTCATACCGACGAGGAGTCGCCGCTATCCATCTGCTCCCGCGCCTCAAGCGTCAGGCGTTCGATACGCGCGTGCACCTCCTGCGGCCGGATGGACAGCCCGTGGCCGGCGAGGTCGGACAGCACCTTGGTATAGACGTGTTCTCCACCCGCCTCGCTCAAGTCGGCGTGGACCAGGCTGAGAACATAGTTCTCCAAAGCGCCGTCCCGCAGTCCCATGAGACCGCCTGCCCAGAGGGCCACCAGTCTATCCCGACGCGCCTTGACCTTGAACTCCAGCTCGGCCTCGAAGGCGAAATGGGCCTCAAAGGCATGTTCCCGGTCGTCAAACGTCGTCATTTCAGGCTTTTTCCGTGTCGAATGCGAAGGTCAACGCAGCAGCGACCAGGAGGATCATCCGCCTGCGGTGATCGTGACGGTCGCCACATCCATCAGGTCGTGGAACCGGCCGTAGTCGAGGAAGCGAACGCCGTCTTCATCCATCAGGATGACGTCGGCCAAACGGCGACCCCAGACGATCTCGTGCGGCAGGTAGGAGTGGCGGGCATGGATGCGCTGGCCGAAGGTGTCGTCCACGCCTGAAAGAACGATGACGATCTCCGTCACTTCGGCCTCGAGCGACTCTCGGGTGGCTTGGTGCAAAGGGCTGGACTCATCGATGACGTGCATCATGGTCCAGCTCAGGCCGAACAAGGGCGAGTGCGAGCGCACCATCTTCAGGTCCACGAAGCCGCGGTACTCTACCCCTTCCAAGCTG
>CAXTRP010000367.1:0-3623 GCA_964246615.1 uncultured Caulobacteraceae bacterium
TGCCGCAGGCGCCTCCGCCACTCCTGCGTTTGGCGTCGGTGATCTGGGCGGGGAGCCTCTTGGCCTTCTTTGCGGGCGTTCGGCGCGGACTGACCTTCTCCGAAGCGGGTGGAGGGCATCCAGCCGAACTCGCCACCATGCTCGCCACGTTTGCAGTGGGCGTGCTGAGCCTGGTGCTCATCAGTCCTGCGGTTGCGGCCGTGGGCCTAGCGGGCGTCGGCCTGCTCGATGCGGTGGCGGCGAGACGCAGGGAAGCGCCCGGCTATTTCGCCGCCTTCAGACCGCCGCAGATGGCGGTGGGTGCCGTCTGCCTGGCGCTCGTGCAGCTGCGCGGCGGCTGAGGAGGCTGGCGCGAGGCCCGCTCTGGAAGAGCCGCCGACTGGCGCGGACGGCCCTTCCTGTGTCCGGAGTCCAGACGTTCAGTTGGCCGAGCCTGGCTCCGCCATGCCGCGGTGCATGCCGGCGAGTTGACTGTCGCTCATCACCCGGGTGGCGGCGGCCTGAAGCTTGTTCTTGAAGCCGGCCACGGCGTCGCCATCGCCCTTCATCAGCGCGTCGAACCCGGTCTTGGCCACCATCTCCGCGCCATCCTTCTTGGACGAGCCGACCTTGGTGTCGTCCAGATCGGCCCGGTGGAAGAAGTCGGTTTCCGTTGCGCCGGGAAGGAGCGCGGTGACCGTGACATGGGTATCCTTCAGCTCCTCGCGCAGAGCGAAGGAGAAGGACTGCAGGAAGGCCTTGCTTCCGTTGTAGACCGCCTGGAAAGTCCCCGGGATCAGCGAGGCGATCGACGAAGTAATCAGGATGCGCCCATGGTCTGCCGAACGCATGTCGGCTCCCACGGCGTGGATCAGAGCCAAGGAGCCCACGATGTTGGTGTCCACCACCCTGATCGCAGCATCCAGATCCTGGTCGAGGAAGCCGTGGCCCAGGCCGATGCCGGCGTTGGCCGCCAATGCACCTACCGGCCGTCCGCTGCTCTTGATGCTCTGGTAAAGCTTATCCACGCCCTCGCGGGTGGACAGATCGACCTGGAGCGATTGGACCACCGAGCCACCCGCGGCCTGAACCGCTTGATCGGCCTCCCCTAGGTCGTTGTCGGCCGCAAGGATGAGGTCGAAGCCGTTTGCGGCGAATTGCTTGGCGAGTTCCAGACCTATGCCGCTGGATGCGCCGGTGACGACGGCGAGTTCGCGAGTGTCTGCCATGGTTGTCTCCCTGGATTGCGGAGGTCAACCAGGGCGTCGCGCCCGCTGTTCCGTCCGTCCTATTGACAGGCGAGGCATTCCTCGTAGTCGGTCTTGCCCTCGATCTTCATGGCGGCCTCGATCTTCTCGCCGCCGGCGAAGGCGGCGCGCTGCACCGACTTGGAACGCAGGTAGTAGAGCGACTTGCAACCGCGCTCCCATGCCGTCCAGTGCAGCATATGCAGGTCCCATTTGTCGATGTCGCCGGGCAGGAAGACGTTGACGGACTGGGACTGGCAGATCTCCGGGGTGCGATCGGCCGCCATCTCGATGATCCAGCGCTGGTCCAGCTCGAAGGCGGTCTTGTAGACGTCCTTCTCGTCGGTGCTCAGGAATTCCAGGTGCTGGACCGAGCCTTCGTTCTCAAGGATCGTTCCCCAGACCGCGTCGGTGTTCTTGCCCTTCGCTTCCAGCAGGCCTTCCAGATAGGGGTTCTTCACGGCGAACGAGCCCGACAGGGTCTTGTGCGTGTAGATGTTGGCCGGGATCGGCTCGATCCCCGCGGACGTGCCGCCACAGATGATCGAGATGGAGGCGGTCGGCGCGATGGCCAGCTTGTGGCTGAAGCGCTCCATCACGCCCTTGTCCGCGGCGTCGGGGCAGGGCCCACGCTCGGCGGCCAGGGTCCGGCTGGCGGCGTCGGCCTGACGGCGCAGCGTCTTGCAGATGCGCATGTTCCACGACTTCGCCATGGCCGACTCGAACGGCACGCCCTGGGCCTGAAGGAAGCTGTGGAAGCCCATCAGCCCCAGGCCCACCGACCGCTCGCGCTCGGCGGCGTAGACCGCAGCACTCATGGCGTCCGGTGCGGACTCGATGAAGTCCTGCATGACGTTGTCGAGGAAGCGCATGACGTCTTCAATGAAGGTGGGATGGTCCCGCCACTCCAAGAACTTCTCGGCGTTGACCGAGGACAGGCAGCAGACCGCAGTGCGGTCCTTGCCCAGGTGGTCCTTGCCGGTGTGCAGCACGATTTCGGAGCACAGGTTGGACTGGCGCACCTTCAGCCCCAGGTCGCGCTGGTGTGTGGGCATGGCGCGGTTCACCGTATCGGCGAAGATCAGGTACGGCTCGCCGGTCTGCAGCCTGATCTCCAGGATTTTCTGCCAGAGGGAGCGGGCGTCCACCTCCCGGACTGGCGTGTGATCCTTGGGACTGCGCAACGCGAACTTGGCGCCGTCCCGCACGGCCTCCATGAACTCGTCGGTGATCGAAATTCCGTGGTGCAGGTTCAACGACTTGCGGTTGAAGTCGCCGGAAGGCTTACGGATTTCCAGGAACTCTTCGATCTCGGGATGGAAGATATCCAGATAGACCGCCGCCGACCCCCGCCGCAGCGATCCCTGGCTGATGGCCAAGGTCAGGCTGTCCATCACACGGATGAAGGGGATGATGCCGCTGGTCTGACCCGCACCCTTCACCTTTTCGCCGATGGAGCGCACTCCGCCCCAGTAGGTGCCGATACCGCCACCGTTCGACGCCAGCGCCACGTTCTCGTTCCAGACGTTGACGATGCCGTCGAGCGAGTCCGGCACCGCGTTCAGGAAGCACGAGATCGGCAGGCCGCGTCCTGCGCCGCCGTTTGACAGCACAGGCGTCGCCGGCATGAACCACAGGGTGGAGATGTAGTCGTAGACCCGCTGGGCGTGATCGGCGTCGTCGGCGTAGGCGGTGGCCACGCGAGCGAACATGTCCTGGTAGCTCTCGCCGGCCAGCAGGTAGCGATCCTTCAGCGTGGTCTTGCCGAACTCGGTGAGCAGGGCGTCGCGCGAACGGTCGACCTCGACCTTGCGGACTAGGTGGAGCTTGGGCCGTGGCTGGCCACCAGCCGTCACGGCCCGAACCAGACCCTTGCCCGCCCCTGTCGCTACAGCCGCTTCAGCCATCATCAGACCCTAGATATGGTAGACGAGGATCATGACAACCCTAAATGCGGGGTCGGTCAATCGACAAATTTTCACGATCCCGGCTTGTAGGGCGCTGGCTGTTCACTTCCGACCAACCTTCGATTCGTCGGCCACCCGAAAGCCTTATACTGCAAGGTCAGCCTGAGCCGACACGGCCGAGCGAAAGCCGAGCCTGGCGTCAAGAAGTGGCGATGCGACGCTGGTCAGCCCTGCCGCAGCCGGTCGGCGACAGCCCAGAAGGCAGGTTTGGCCGCGGCTGCATCGTCAAACATCAGCGGCTTGTCACCTGGATCGTTGCGGAGCAGCCAGGAACTCGAGTCGCGCAGGCCCCAGACGGTGAGGGCGAAGCGCTGGTGCGCCGGCAGCGTCATGAAGGCGTCCGTCACCTCTTCGTACCGCGCCGCCTGTGCAGCCAGCTCGCCGGCGTCGCCCGGCGCCAAGAACCGACGTCCGTGCAGGGAGACGTCCA
>CAXTRP010000368.1:0-3604 GCA_964246615.1 uncultured Caulobacteraceae bacterium
CACGACCCGGGCGGCTGGCCATTATTCGCAGGGCGGCACCTTCCCCGCCAGCCTCCAGCCGAGTTGAAAGACTGTGCGCGCAACGGACCGCGGACGCCCGATCCTCGAACCGCTCGAACAGAAGGCTTTGGTGGCGAACGGTCCATCCCGTTCCCAGGGGTTGGACGACGATGTCGGACATGACGTCAAGCCCGGGCAGGGCGGCGGCGCTCGGCCCAGAGTTCGGCGCGGTAGGCGTCGAAGCAGCGCGCTCCACAGGCCAGCCGCATCAGCGCACCTTCCGCCAGATAGGCGGCGCAGTCGGGATCGGCCTCAACCAGGGGGATCAGCGCCTCGCGGTTCCAGTCCTCGGAATGCTTGACGTCAAGCACGGCGTGCAGATCGAAATACTTCCGCATCCGAGGCTCCACGCCCAGACGCTTCAACCCGGCTGCGACCTTGGCCACCCGACCAGGCGCAGTCAACTCCACAACCCCGAGCGCGCCCACGGAGTGGTAGGTGTAGCGCCGCGTGGTCGCAAACGCCGTCATGGTGTTGGCCAGCGCCAGGGAAGGCCAAAGCGTCGTCTCGATGGAGGGGTTCAGCCCCAGGCCCGCCGTGGTTCGCTCCAGCATGGGACCGTGCATGCCGCCTTCCGACCCGCGGCCCATCTCGTCCCAGTAGTTGCGCGCCAGTTCCAGCTTGGCCCGGGTTTGGAGCTTCACCTGGGTAAGCGCCACCAGATCGTCGAAGCCCGCCTCCCCTGCCGCCTCCTGGCGGAGGAACCAACGCAGGTCGTCCAACTCGGCGTCCTCGGCCAGCCAGTCGAAAAGCGGATCGTCCTGGCCGGGACCGGTGGTCTTCAGCCCCTCGAACCAGGCGACGAAACCTTGCGGATCACGTGGCGCCTGCGCGGCCTGCACCATGACCGCCTCCCGTTCGCGTTCGATGAACCCGCCCTCGAGGTCGCGCATCTCGTGCTCCTCATGCAGCGCCTCGCGCCACGTCGCCGACGGTTTGGCCGGGCTGAGCCGTCGCCGGTTCCAAAAGGCCAGCCGCCTATGAAGCGTAAAGGGATCCAGCGGCGCCCTGTCGGTGGCCGTGGGGAAAGCTGTGACTGTCATAAAGCGTCCGGATCAGAGTGGTCTGGCGGCGCGGCAGATCGCCTGCGCCACTCGTTTTGCTGACCAACTCCAGACATCGTCCCATGTTCCATAGACGTCGAAGTTCGTGCCGGGGAGGACCGCCTGATCCCGGGTCATCGTCACGCCAGTCAGCTGGCGAAAGTCCCGGATTAATCTAGGTTATCACGCTGTAAACTGATCACCTCCTTTGGCAGGCCTACTGCAATCATATCAGATCGGGGTGGGCAACCCGGTATGAGGGTCACGCGGTCGCCGACGGTAGCCTTCGCCCAGGAACATGAACACCTCTCGAGCATGCCTGGCGTCGGTGTGGACCAACCAGCCTCCCAACGGGCGCACCATAGCGAAATCCCGCATGGCTTCGGCGCGGTAGGGGCGATCGGCGCCGGCGGTGTCGACGAACAGCACCCGCGCTCCGTTCGCCAGCGGAGCCGTGGTCTCCGCCTCGTTGTTCGCGCGGCGCTCGCGCACCCACATGCTGAGCGCTGGGGCGCCTTTAGGCCAATTGCGACGCCCGTAATAGGCCAAGGCGTTGAAGGTGAAGCGATCGTCCACCGCGATCGCCGACAGGGTGGATGAGCCGAACGCCCGCGCCTGTGCGGTCACCAGGGCGTCCACCGCCTCCCACCCGCGCGCCCGTTTGAAGCTGTTGGCCAGGTGCATCCGGTCGGCCACGGCAGGCGATGTGGCTGCGGCCAGGAACACCGCCATGGCCATGCCCTCGCTCGCCAGCGCCGCCGCCAGCCAGCCCCACGCGCGCCACCGCACCAGCCAGGCGGCCGCCAGCAGCGCGCCGGGCACATAGGCCATCGCCGCCCAGTTGGCGTTGGCCCGCGCCACCAGGGACTCCAGGACGATGAGCGCCAGGGCCGGAGCCGTCAGGGCGCCGAGGGCGGCGTCCGCCAGTCCACCGCCGGACGGACGCCGCAGCGCCGTCCGCCCTGCGCCGACCAGCAGCACCACGAACGGTATGGGGCCGAACACGCCAAGCTGCGCCAGCAGGAAGCCCGGGGTCGAGGTCGCACCCAGCAAGCCCCGGTGAGCCCGAGCCGCGGCGGCCGGCGCGCCCTTGCCGAAGTCCGCGCTGTGGGCGATGTGGGTGACCGTCTGGAATCCGTGGGCGGCGTTCCAGATCAGGTTCGGCGACAGCACCAGCAGCGCCAGGCCTGCCGCAAGCACCAGCTCTCCAGGCCGCCAGCGACGCCGCACCATGGGCGACAGCGCCGCGTGCAGGCCGAGCCCCAGGGCTGGATAGACGATGGCGTACTTGGCCAGGCCGCCCAGACCCAGCGACACCCCCAGCATCGCCGTCCAGGCAAGCCGCCGCCGCGCCTCCTCGGTGGTCAGCCAGCCGCAGTAAGCCCATACCGCCAGCGCCCCGAAGGCCATGGCCAGGCTGTCGGTGGCGATCACGGCGGCCGACAACTGCACGCCGGGCGCCAGGCTGTAGAGCAGCGCCGCCCATAGGCCCGTCCAGCCGCCGTAGAGCCGACGCCCAGCCGCGGCGAGCGCCAGGGCCGCCATGCCGTGGGCCAGCGGCGCGGCGAGCCGTACGCAGGCCTCCCCGTCGCCTAGCCGGGTGGTGGCCCAGATCGCCCAGGCGACCATGGGCGGCTTGGAGAAGTAGCCCAGAGCCAGGTGGCGCGACCACAGCCAGTACTGGGCCTCCTCGGGGTACAGCTCCACAGGGCTCAGGAACAGGCCCGTCACCCGCACCGCCGTGATCAGGCCGATCAGCGCCAGCGTCCAGGCCCACACGCGTCGCACAGCCGCTGCATCGCCGAAGGCCGCAGCGCTTCCAACCATCAATGAGTTCCTCCGCCGGACCAGCGCTCTAGCGGGCGTAGCCATCGTCCGGCAAGCCGGCGGCGATCCGGGCCGCCCCGGGATGTCATAAGTGTGTCGTGCAAGGGTCATCTGACGTTCGAAATGTGACCGTATAGGACCGCCCAGCAATGAAGCGCGGACGGGGGCACGTTCCGCGCGTGACAGAGTCGGGGATAGTTTCGATGCGTATGATGAAGCGGCTCGTCGCCGGTGTGGCGACGACGGTGGTTGCGCTCGCCTGGATGCAGGCCGCCCAAGCCCAGACCACCGCCACCCAGGTCGGCGAAGTGGTGGTGACCGGCGCCCGCCAGCCGAAGAGCCTGGACGGCGTCGTCACCCAGGTGCTGGACGCCAAGGACGAGTCCATCGTCACCCAAGCCTTCTTCTCCCACCAGGCGCCGGGCGAGAACGCCGCCCAGCTGATCAACCTGATCCCCGGCGTCAGCTTCGTCACCGAAGACCCCACGGGCCTCAGCGCCGGCGACCTGCGCATCCACGGCCAGACCAGCGACCTGGTGTCCTTCACCCTGGATGGCGCGCCGCTGAACGACACCGGCAACTACGCCGTCTATCCCGGCGAGTACCTGATCCCCGAAGTCACCGACCACATCGCGGTCAACCTGGGCGCCACCGATGTGGACAGCCCCTCGGCC
>CAXTRP010000369.1:0-3604 GCA_964246615.1 uncultured Caulobacteraceae bacterium
ACATGCCCCGCCAGCAGCAATCGCTGGCCCATATAGAGCACCAGCAGCGCCTGCATGCCGGAGAAGGAGAAGCGCTCCCAGGACTCAGCGAAGGTCAGATAGGCCAGGCCTCGGGGGTGACCGAGGAACAGCTTGACGTGGGAGGCGTCGGCCGGACCTGCTGTGTCGCTCATGCCGGCGCCTTTGTCAGGGAGGGTTGGCGCGCACGAACGGTCGTCCGAACCGGGCGATCGAAGCGGGCGACGTCGAAAGGCGCCAGCGACACGGCCGGCGTGCGCTCCAGCGCCAGGTCAGCCACCAGCTCGCCCGTGGTGGGCGCCAGCGTCAGGCCCAGGTGCTGGTGGCCAAAGGCGTAGATCAGGTTTCGCGCGATCCGACTCCGCCCGATGGCCGGCAGGTAGTCCGGCAAGGTCGGGCGCGCGCCCACCCACTGGGTCATCGCGCCGCCCATGGGGACGCCGAGCTGCTCCACATGGCGGCGGAGCCTGCGCCACTTGCGTGGGTCGGGACGCGACTGGACGGTGGCGAACTCGACGAAACTTGTGGCGCGCAGCCGGTCCTTGAAGCGGGTGACCACCATGTCGCGCTCCTCGAAGACCACCGGCGGCAGTCCGTCCCAGTCGTCCGCGTCGCCTTCGATGTGGTAGCCGCGCTCGGCGACCACTGGCGCTGCGTGGCCGAGGCTGCGCATCAGCGGGCCCGACCCCGCTCCCCCCGCCAGCACCACCAGCTCGGGTGCGATGCGTTCGCCATCCTTCAGCATGACCTGCGTGCAGCCGCCCTCCACCGCCAGGCCAGCCACTTCGGCGTCGCGCCGCTCTCCCCCGGCGTCGAGCTGGGCGGTGCGCAGGCGCGCCAGCACCTCCGCCGGCTGGCGGACCTGGCCCGTGCCCGTGAAGGCCAAGCCATCGGCGATTGGGGCGTGCAGCCTGGACCGAAGGAGCGCCTGCTCGGCGTCGGTGAGATCGCGCAAGCGCGCATCGCCGATCTGAGCTTGAGCCCAATGGCGGCGGCCCTTGCGACCTGCGGCGGCGGTCTCCCAGACGACCAGGTGGCCGTTCTCGATCAGCAGGGGCGCGCCCTGCAGCTCGGCTGAGAGCCTCCGCCAAGCCGGTGCGGCGGTTCTGAGCAGAGCACCCAGGGCCGCTGTCCCCGCCAGCGCCGTCTCTGCGCCGCAAAGCCCGATGTAGCGCGCCGCCCAGGGCGACCAGGCGGCCATGTCTCGGCTAAGAAAGTCCAGCGCGCCCCCGAATGCGAACAGCCGGGCGAGCGCGCCGCGCAGCATCTGCGGGGAGGCCAGCGGCGCGACCTGCTCCACCGCGATGTGCCCGGCGTTGCCGAACGAGGCCGGCGGCCAAGCCTTTGGCGCTTCCAGCACCAGGGTGTCCAGGCCGGCCTGCTGCAGGCGCAGCGCGCAGACCGAGCCGACGACGCCTCCGCCGATCACCACTGCCTGTCGCACTTTGAAAGCGTTCGGCGACACCGAGCTTTTCCCGCATCAGATTTCGTATACGATTACGACAAAGCGGAGCGGGTGCAAGCGAGATGACGGCGATGAGCTGGGCGGGCGTGTTCCCTGCCGCCACAATCCGCTACCACGAAGACCTGAGTGTCGATTTGGAAGGCACTCAGGCGTCCCTCGAAACGCTCGTGCGGGACGGAGTGCACGGCGTGGTGGTGATGGGCACCTGCGGCGAGAACAACTCGCTTGAGCCCGAGGAGAAGCGCGCCATCCTCAAGGCGGCGGTGGAGGTCGTTGCCGGCCGCATTCCCATCGTCACCGGCGTGTCGGAGTTCACCACCATGCGCGCCTGCGCCTACGCCCGGGACGCCGCCAAGATCGGGGCGGATGCGCTGATGGTGCTGCCGGCCATGGTCTATGTGCCGACGTCCAACGAGTTGGAGACCCACTTTCGCCTGGTGGCGCAATCGAGCGATCTGCCGGTGATGCTCTACAACAACCCACCCGCCTATCGGGTGAGCATCGGCTTCGACGTGCTGGAGCGGCTGGCGGCGGTGGACCAGATCGTGGCCATCAAGGAAAGCGCGGTGGACACCCGCCGCTTCACCGACATCATCAACGGCTTCGGCGGCCGCTTCACGCTGATGGCGGGCCTGGACGATGTCGCGTTCGAGGCGCTGCTGCTGGGCGCCACAGGCTGGGTGTCTGGGCTGACCAGCGCCTTTCCGCAGGAATCCGTGGCCCTGGTGGAGGCGATCGGCCGGGGCGACCTGACCCTTGCCCGGGCGATCTACCGCTGGTTCATGCCGTTGCTGCACCTGGATGCGGAGCACGACCTGGTGCAGTCGATCAAGCTGGCCGAGACCATGATGGGCCGAGGGTCAGAGCGTGTCCGCCTGCCGCGCCTGCCGCTGGAGGGCGCACGGAGGGCGGAGGTGATCACGATCGTGGAAACCGCGGCGGCGTCGCGGCCGAACCTGGCGCGGCGGAAGGCGGCCTGACCGGCGCGTCTTGATCCGGCCGGGTCGGATCGCCCCGGGCCGATTGGCGGCAGCCGCTCGACCTGGATTGCAGGCGGCGTCATGGCCGCTGGGCTTGCACGCGGCTGGCCTTAAGCTCGCTCCACGATCAACCGGCGCGGAGGTGTCATGCTGAACGAGGCCGACGGCCGAGCCGCGAAAGTCCTTGCAGACATCCACGCAGCGCTGGCGGCGCAGCGGACCGACGACGCCATCGCCCTGGCGGAGGGAGCCTTGGACGCCGGCGTGCAGGCTCCCCTGCTGTTCAACCTGGCGGCCCATCGGCGACAGGTGGAGGGCCGGCTCGCAGAGGCGCGCGCGCTTCTGGAGACAGGCCTTCGCGGCGCGCCTGACGACGTGTTCCTGCTCTGCGCGCTCGGCGGCTGCCTGACGCAACAGGGGCAGGACGCCTCGGCGCTGGCCCTGTACGATCAGGCGGCGGCGCTCGCGCCAAGCCACGCTCCGGCTCACCACGGCCGTGGCTTGGCGTTGGACGCCCTGGGCGAACCGGCCGCCGCCGGTCTGGCGCACCGCCGGGCCGTGGCGTTGGACCCCGGCTATCCGGACGCGCTGGGCGCCCTATCGGACCACGCCGTGCAGGGCGGCGACCTGGAGGCCGCGCAGGACCACGCCCGGCGTGCGCTCGCCGCCGACCCCGACCAGCCAGCCGCGATCGTTTCCCTGGCCCGCTGCGAGCTGAAGCAGAGCGATCCTGCCGCTGCGGCTGCGACCTTGCAGCGCCGGTTGGCGCGTCCGGGTCTGTCGGCGCTGCACCTCAGCGCGCTGGAAGCCTTGCTGGCCGAGGCTCTGGACGCCCTGGACCGGCCGGCTGAGGCCATGCGGGCGCATGCCCGCGCCAACGCCGCCACCTGGGCGGTTCACGCCTCGCAGATGGCTGACGCTGAGGTGGAGCTGGGTGCGGACCTGTGCCGGCGGCTGCAGGCGACGTTCGCAGACGCCGATCCGGCGGACTGGGGCCCCGCCCCCGGTGCGCCCGCGGTGGACGGCCCTTCCGGGCATGTCTTCCTGATCGGGTTCGTGCGCTCTGGCACGACGCTGCTGGAGCAGGTGCTGGCCAGCCACCCCGACGTGCTCGCCCTGGAGGAGCAGCCGCTGCTGCGGG
>CAXTRP010000370.1:0-3603 GCA_964246615.1 uncultured Caulobacteraceae bacterium
TTGAGCGCACGCCCAGCATCGGCGGCGGCCGCCGTAGCATCGGCATGAGCCGCCGCTCGATCGGCGTCCGACTGCGCGGACCCGCCGCTCCCCCCGTTTCCGCAAGCGCCGATCGCCGCCAGGGACAGCGCGACCCCTGCCGCCGACATCCACCGCGCGGCAAGATGAGCGCCTCGACGTTTCTCACCGAAAGACATGGATGAAGCTCCCCCATTGTCCTTCTGCGAACCCGCGCCGCACCGTCAGGTTCCGACATGCGCCGCTGTGTCCCGCAAGCCGCAGGACTCGCAGGGTGCGCGCGACCGTGACGCGGTGAAAAACCCTCCCGCGAATGCAAATCCGTCACCGTTCTCTGGCAGGAGTGGTCGCCTTGTTTGATCGGGGCCGCGTCGGGTCTCGTGCCGCCATGCCGCTGAACCAGCCCTCTTCGCCTCTCGCGCCTCCGGTCGCCGCACGCCTCGACGGTCGTCGCAGGCCTGCGCCTCGCGCGCACGTGCTGGCGCTTGCGGCCTTGGCTTCGGTGCTGATCGCACTGCTGGCGGCGACGGGACGCGCCCAGGTCTCATGGAGCGTCGGCGCGGCCGCCCTGATTGCAATCGTCGGCTTCGCCGTGGCGTGGCCCCGCCACGAACGGCCCGTGCCGCCGCTTGATGAGGCGGGGACAGGGGATGGAGCCCTGCCTCCTTCGCCCGACGAGGCGCAGACCTACGTGCTGGCGCTCGAACTTGCGCCCAACCCCGTGCTCTTGGTCAGCGGCGAGGATCAGGACGACATCGCCGGCCGCCGCGTCCTGTTCGCCAACGCAGAGGCGCGCGACCTCCTCCGTATCGGTCGGGAGGGGACGCTGCTGGTCACCGCGGTGCGTCATCCTTCCGTTCTGGAGGCCATCGACGAGGCTCTGTTCGGCAGGACGTCGCGGGTGCTGAACTACGAAAGCGGCGGCGGCCAGGACCGTTTCTGGCGGGTCTGGACAAAGCCGCTGCCGCCCAGCCAGCTCCATCCCCGGCTGGCGCTGGTGATCATGCGCGACGAGACCGACGTTCGGCTGAACGAGCGGATGCGCGCCGACTTTCTCGCCAACGCCAGCCATGAACTCCGCACGCCCCTGGCCTCGCTCACCGGCTTCATCGAAACCCTGCGCGGCCATGCCCGCGAGGACGTCGCCGCGCGCGACCGTTTCCTGGCGATCATGGCGCGACAGGCCGAAAGGATGGCGCGGCTGATCGATGACCTGCTCTCGCTCTCCAGGATCGAGCTGAACGAGCACATCCGGCCAGGTGGCAGCTGTGATCTCGCGCTCGCCGTCGGCGACGTCGTGGACGCCCTCGCGCCCCAGATCACGGTGAAGGGGCTGAAGATCATCCTCGATATGCCGGGTACGGGGTGCGCCGAGGTGGTGGGCGATCGGGATCAGGTCGTCCAGGTGGTGCAGAACCTCCTCGACAATGCGGTGAAGTACGCGCCCGCGGGAGGGAGCGTCAGCGTTTCCGTCCGCGAAGGTCTGTCCCTGGAAGGCGCCACCGCGCCTCGACCGGGCGACGTGCGCCAGACTGCGCCGAACGGCGGCCGGATGCCGCTCCTGACGCCCGTGCGCAACGGCTCGGAGCGCTACGTCTTGCTGCGAGTGGATGATGGCGGTCCGGGCATGGCGCGCGAGCATCTGCCCCGTCTGACGGAACGATTCTACCGCGTGGAGGGACAGCGGAGTGGCGAGCGCATGGGCACGGGCCTCGGGCTTGCGATCGTCAAGCACATCGTCAACCGCCATCGCGGCGGCTTCTTCGTCGAGAGCGCTCCCGACCACGGCGCAGGGTTCGCCGTCTATCTGCCGATGAGCGCGCGGGCGATGCGGCGGAGCGAACCGGCGCCGGAACATGGCCTCGACGAGCCTGACCAGGGAGCGCCGGCACACACGCCTCGCGCAGCGTGATAAAACTGTCGTAGAACTGTCGCACGGCGTGTGCAAACGCGCGGCAAGGAGTCCCTGCGTGCTGCGCACGGCCGGAATCGCCCTATGAGCATGAACGAACATACGCTGAAGTTCTTTGGCGAAGAGCTGGACCAGCTCAAGGCCGAGGTCGCGCGCATGGGCGGCTTGGCGGAGGCGCAGGTGGTCGACGCCATCGAAGCCATCGCTCGACGTGACGTGCCGCTCGCTGAGGACGTGGTCGGTCGCGACCGCCGGCTGGACACCTTGCAGCACGACATCGAGAAAAAGGCTATCCGCATCATCTCGCTGCGGCAGCCGGTGGCGCAGGACCTGCGCCGCACCGTGTCGGCGATGAAGATGAGCTCCATCCTGGAGCGCACAGGCGACTACGCCAAGAACATCGCCAAGCGCGGCCTTATCATCGCTGAAGCCGAGCCGCTGAGCGCGCTGACGCGGTCCATCGAGCGTATGGGCAAGCTCGTGTCAGGCCGGCTGAAGGATGCGCTGGACGCCTACACCAACGCCGAACTCGATCGCGCCATGGACGTTTGGCAGAACGACGAGGAGGTGGATGAGCACTACAACTCGCTGTTCCGGGAGCTGCTGACCTACATGATCGGCGACCCGCGGATGATCAACTCCTGCGCCCACCTGCTGTTCGTGGCCAAGAACCTGGAGCGCATCGGCGACTACGCCACCAATATCGCGGAACTGGTGCACTACGAGGTGACCGGCGAGGAGATCGTCGGCGACCGCCCGAAGTGGAGCGGTGTCTCCGGTCCGGCCGAACCGGAGCTCTGACGAGATGACGCCGCAAGTCCTGGTGGTCGAGGACGAGGACGCCCTATCCACCCTGCTTCAGTACAACCTGGAGAAGGAGGGCTATGCGGTGCGGGTGGCCTGCGACGGGGAAGACGCGCTGGTGCAGGTGGACGAGCGTCTGCCCGATCTCATCGTACTGGACTGGATGCTGCCCAAGATAAGCGGCATCGAGGTCTGTCGCCGCCTGCGCGGCCGGGTGGAGACGCGCAACGTCCCCATCGTCATGCTCACAGCCCGAGGCGAGGAGAGCGATCGTATCCGCGGTCTGGATACCGGCGCGGACGATTACGTCATCAAGCCCTTCTCGATGACCGAGCTGAGCGCCCGGTTGCGGGCTGTCCTGCGGCGCATTCGCCCCGGACTGGCCGAGGATCGGGTGCACCACGGCGATATCGTGGTCGATCGGGTGGCCCACCGGGTGAAGCGCGGCGGACGCGAAATCCATCTCGGCCCAACGGAGTTTCGCCTGCTCGACTATCTGATGCAGCACCCGGGGCGGGTGTTTTCTCGCGAGCAGCTGCTCGACTCGGTTTGGGGCTCGGACGTCTACGTCGAAGCCCGCACTGTGGACGTGCACATCGGCCGTCTGCGCAAGGCGTTGAACCGCGACGAGGAGCTGGATCCGATCCGCACGGTCCGCTCGGCCGGATACTCGCTGGATGCGGAGAGCTGAAGGCCGCAGGTTTGCCTACACCCCGAGCTCTGCCGCGCCGCCGGTGAAATGATGCGCCGTCTGCAACAGCTCTGAAACGAGGTCGCATTCGACTGCCGTTAGCTCAGGTCTCCAGACGTCGAATATGAGTATCACGCGCGGCTGACTGCTTAGGTTCCAGGCCTCATGCTCTATGCTG
>CAXTRP010000371.1:0-3601 GCA_964246615.1 uncultured Caulobacteraceae bacterium
CACATCGATGTTGCTGGAGCCGTCTAGCGGATCGAACAGCAGCAGATGGCGGCCGCGCTCCTCCCCGTCGGAAAAGACGATGACGTCTTCCAGCTCCTCAGACGCCACCGCCGCCACCTGGCCGCTCTGCTCGGCGCAGGCGATCAGCATGTCGTTGGAGATCACGTCGAGCTTCTTCTGCACCTCGCCCTGCACGTTCTCCGCACCCGCGGTCCCCAGCACGTCGCCAAGCGCGCCGCGGGCGACGAGCGCGCTGATTTCGGCGCAGGTGGCGGCGAGCGCCAGGACTAGGGCGCGCAGGCTGGCGTCGGCCGTCTCCTGGGTGGCGAGGTAGCCGGCGAGGGTCTGGCCGAGGGCGGGAGGTGCGTCCATGAATGCGGGCTCTTGAGGGCGAATATCGCCCTAGCATAGACGCCGGCGATCTTCGGTGCAGCCTTTCATGACCGCCCGACCGCCCGCGGTGAACGAATTTAAACCACGCTCGATAAGCCCGGTTTAGCCGGTTGGCGCGCAAGGTCGGATCAAGGCGCGCCGGTCTTGGACCTCGTTCGCCATGATCGAGGGCTTCCATGTCGAGCGCATCTTTGGAAAGGCGGCTGGACTACCAGGTCCGTGGGCCTTTCCGTCGCGAGCGCCGGCCGGAGCAGAGGATCACGCTGCTCGGCGTGGCCATGGATCTCGTGAAGCCCGAAGAGATGCTGCATTTCGTCCGCGGCTGCGTAAAGGCCGGGCGCAAGGCGATCGTGGCCAACCATAACCTGCACAGCCTCTATCTCATGCGAGGCAACCCCGACATGGCGGCGCTTTACGCACGGGCCGACGTGGTGGAGGTCGACTCGCTGCCGCTGACGCTGTGGGCGAGGTTCGTCTACGGCCGCTCGCGCCGCTTCCACCGCTGCACCTACATGGACTTCCGCACCCTGCTCTGGGACTGGGCGCAGGCCGACGGCTGGCGGGTCTACTATCTGGGCGGCGAACCGGGGATCGTGGGCGCCGCGCGCCAGGCGCTGAACGCGCGCTGGCCTGGCCCAGTGATCGAAGGCCGCGACGGCTTCTTCACTTGGGACGGCGCCGATGAGGCTGAGGTCTTGCGTGACATCGCCGCTTTCCGGCCAGACGTGCTGATGGTGGGCATGGGCATGCCGCGACAGGAAGCCTGGATCGAGCGCTGCTACGATCGCCTGCCCGACTGCGTGATCCTGCCGGTGGGCGCGGCCTTCGACTACGAGGCCGGCGCGATCAGGACGCCGCCGAGCTGGACCGGCCGGATGGGGTTGGAGGGCGTCTACCGCCTGTTCTGCGAACCGCGCCGCATGTTCGGCCGCTATGTGCTGGAGCCCTGGGCGCTGGTGGCGCCGGCGTTGCGGGATATCGCGACGCGGCGCCAACTCCGCCGCCGCCACGCCTCGCCGTCTTACGTCAGAGCGCCCGCGGAGTAGCGCGCGGGGTCGTCTCCGTTCGCCAGCGCCTCTTGGACCCAACCGGTCCGGCCGCGCTGGCCCGGCGCGGCTTCGCACGGTTGGAGCCGTCCTGAGCCTGTCGAAGAACGAGGCGGTTGCACGGCCGGTGGACACCTCGTCCTTCGACAAGCTCAGGATGAGCTGAATGCAGCGCTTCCAACTAAGCGGATCAAGCACTCAGCCCCCTGTTCGACGCCACCGCCCCACGCCCGCTTGCTGGCGCAATGCTGATGCGAAAGATCGACCCATTGCGGACTCTCGCCCTGCGCCATAACCTCTAGCCTATGCCGGTCGAACTGCTGCCTCGCATCTACTTCGACACTAACGAGGGCTCTCATGAGGGTGGTTACTGGCTCATCTTGGATCAATCGAAGAAAGATTTGGCCGCGCTTGGCGAGAGGCTCCGCGATGGAGAGAAGGTTCTTATCTGCATGCCGAACGATCTCGAAATGGTGGCTCGGCTCCGCTTCGAGCATGCCGACGATATGTGGGGACCGCGCTGGGTAGCTGATCCTGTGGAAGGAACGATCAAACACCTCCGCTGAGGGCATCATCCTCGCGATGGACAGGCGGCAGACCGTCTAGTCCTTGACTGAGACATGCGGACCGTCCGCGACCCGTTGCGGACTTTCGGCTCGAATGCGAAGCTTTGCCTATGAGGTCACGGCGAACCCGCTTCTGGCAACCAAGCTTGCCTGTTCTCGGACGGGGTTGCGTCGCTGGCGAGCACGCAAGCAAGGTGTCCTATGCTGAGCGGCGGGCTGACGAGCTTATCACGGCCTACTTTGTCGAAGCGGAGTTGCCATCGCCAACTCCTTCACAGACCAAGGCCGATGCTAAGGTCGCCGTTCGGCTTTCGAGGACGGGCTGGCGATCAGGGCAATGGCTTATTCGGCAGCTTACCTATCGGTCGGCGGAACCAGTCGAAATCGCGAAGAGGCGAATACTACTGAGGGAGTTCCGACGGGCGCGACACTCCATGGTGAGGGAGCCATGGAGGACCCCTGACTCCAAGGGGCGTTACTACCTGAAGCTCACTCCCCGCGTGATTGGCCTGCATGTCTTGGCTTGGAGCGGGACTCTGCCGCCGTGGCCATCGCCGTAAGTCCGCTCACAACCCTCAGCCCGCGGCGCAGACGTCCCCGCTCACCGGAACTCAGCGGTGACCGCAATCTCGCCTACGATGGCAGCGTTGAAGGCCCCAAGGTCCTCGGCAGGAATCCAGTACTCCAGGTGCTCGCGTCCACCAGCCTGTTCGACCTTCTAGCCTTTCAGGAAGCTGCGCCTTACCTGGAAGCGAGTCACAAAGCCCGCTCCATCAGCGGCAACGTTCCAGTCGCGCGCGATCTGCGCGGCATAGCTCTCGTTTAGGATAGGATAGAAGATCGGCTGCTCGGGCAAGCGTGACGGGAAAGCGCGAAAGCCGCTCTCCTCGACGAGGCGTAGTTCCGCTGGGCCTAACGGCCGCCAAAGCGTGATGGTGTCCTCAGGTGCGCTCACGCCTGCGGGTTACCTCGCCAAATGTCCGAGTTCCACCCTAAGCACGGGTTCAGGAGGTCCGCTTCAAGGCGGGGACGTCCGGCGGCGTCAAAGGGCGAGTTTCGGGAGCCGTGCTCAGACGTGCTGGCTACCCTGAGCGGACGTTGGGAGGTGTGCGCTATGGACGCGAGCCGTATCCGCCGCTTCTGTTCGCTTATCCTGCTCGGAGTGCCAAATTGCGAGATGCATCATGGATAGTAAGAACCGCATGAGTTGGCGCAGGCTTTCAGTAGTCCTGCTTCTGGCGCTCTCGTGTTCTTCCTTCATGGGATGCGTGATCCCTGGTGGCCTGCACCAGCCAACGCTGTCCCGTATGAGGGAAAGTGTCGCTAAAGCAGTGCCTCTCGGCACATCGGCGGCGGCGACTCAGAAGACGATGGAGGGGCACGGATACCGCTGCCGTCTTACAGACGATGCGCTCGCTTGTGAATCCTTCGGCTCGTTGCCGTACGAAGTGTTCACGCGCGAATGGGCTGTCCGCTTTGCTATGCAGGGCGGGATCGTGACAGATGAACAAGTGACCACGAGCCTTAATGCTCCCTAGCCCGCACACCGCTGGACGCACCGCGAGGCGACAGCAGAGCCTGAGCTGGCCTTCCGTA
>CAXTRP010000372.1:0-3581 GCA_964246615.1 uncultured Caulobacteraceae bacterium
TGGATCACGTCCTCCACCGCGTCCCGCAGCTCCGGATCGATCTGGTCATAGACGGGCAGGTCGCCGGCGTTGACGATGCCCATGTCCATGCCAGCCGCGATGGCATGGTAAAGGAAGACCGAGTGCATGGCGCGCCGCACCGGCTCATTGCCTCGGAAGCTGAACGAGACGTTCGAGACGCCGCCGGAGATATGGGCGTGCGGCAGGGTCGTCCGTATACGGCGCGTCCCTTCGATGAAGTCGAGCGCGTAGTTGTTGTGCTCCTCGATACCCGTCGCCACGGCGAAGATGTTGGGGTCGAAGATGATGTCCTCGGGCGGGAAGCCCAGCCGGTCCACCAAGATGCGGTAGGCTCGGGTGCAGATCTCCACCTTGCGGTCAGCGGTGTCGGCCTGGCCCACCTCGTCGAAGGCCATGACCACCACCGCTGCGCCATAGCGTTGGCAGGCCTTGGCCTGGGTGATGAACTTCGCCTCGCCCTCTTTGAGTGAGATGGAGTTGACGATGCAGCGGCCCTGCACGCACTTCAGCCCCGCCTCGATCACCTCCCACTTGGAGCTGTCCACCATCACCGGCACGCGGGCGATGTCGGGCTCGCCGGCGATCAGGTTCAGGAAGGTGGTCATGGCGGCGGCGGAGTCGAGCAGGCCCTCGTCCATGTTCACGTCGATGACCTGGGCGCCCGCCTCCACCTGCTGACGCGCGACATCGAGCGCCGCCGGATAGTCGCCCGCGGCCACAAGCTTCCTGAACTTGGCGGAGCCGGTGACGTTGGTGCGCTCGCCGATGTTGACGAAGACGGGGATGGGAGCGGTCATACGCCTGCACTCGGATCGGGTTCGCGGCCGGCGAGCTGAAGGCGACGCGAAATCACCGCCTGGGGCGCGCCGGCAGCCTGCAGCGCGCGCCAGTCAGCGGAGCTTGCGGCCAGGCGCTTGTGCATGACCGCAAGCAGCAGGCGCAGGTTGGCCATTCCTGCACCGCGCACGGCCTCAAGGATCGCTGCCGGCGCCCGTCCGAGCGTCGCCTCGATCACCGTCAATCCCGCGGGATCAGCTGACGGCTCGAGCTCGACGCGGGCGATCACCTGGAAGAAGGCGCGGCCCAAGGTGGCGGACGCCGCATCGCTCACCGCCGCCTTGTTCAGCCGGGTGCGCAGGGTGCGGAGCGCCTCGACCTCCACCTGGGAGAGAGCGAGCCTTGGATCAGCGCGGATGGTGCTCACCTGAACATCATGCCAGCTCAAACGGCTCAAGGCCCGAGAGGCGCATGGCGGTCGGGCGGGTGATGGGCTTGCGCGAGGCTTTCCCGTTTACGGCCCGGGCGATAGCGGCGATGTGATCCGGCGTGGTGCCGCAGCAGCCGCCGAGGACATTGACCAGCCCGCTCCTCGCCCATTCCTCAAGCTGTGCGGCGGTCTCGTGCGGCTCCTCGTCGTACTCGCCAAACGCGTTGGGCAGGCCGGCGTTCGGGTAGGCGGAAACGAGACAGTCGGCGATGCGCGACAGCTCGGCCACGTGCGGGCGCATCAGCTCGGCGCCGAGTGCGCAGTTGAGGCCGACGGCGAAAGGCCGGGCATGGCGGATGGAGTTCCAGAACGCCTCCACCGTCTGGCCGGACAGGGTGCGTCCCGACCGGTCGGTGATGGTGCCGGAGACCCAGATCGGCACGGCCTCCAGGCCATCGTCCTCCAGGTCCAGGATCGCCTTGATGGCCGCCTTGGCGTTCAAGGTGTCGAAGATGGTCTCCACCAGAAAAAGGTCGACGCCGCCCGCGTGCAACACCAACGCCTGCTCCCGATAGGCCTGGTAGACTTCGTCGAACGTCACCGCGCGCTTGGACGGGTCGTTCACATCCGGCGAGATGGACAAGGTGCGGCTCAACGGGCCGATGCAGCCGGCCACATAGCGCGGCTTGTCCGGCGTCTTGGTGCTCCAGCGAGCCGCCGCCTCCGTGGCAAGCCTTGCGGCGCAGGTATTGATGTCAGGCACCGCCGCCTCGAGCGCGTAGTCGGCCTGGCTGATGGAGGTGGCGTTGAAGGTGTTGGTGCACACGATATCGGCGCCCGCGGCGAGGTACTGGTCGTGCAGATCAGCGATCACGTCAGGCCGAGTGACGCAGAGCAGGTCGTTGTCGCCTTGCAGCGGGCTAGGGTGATCCTTGAAGCGCTCGCCTCGAAAGTCGGCTTCGCTCAGCTTGTGGCGCTGGATCATCGAGCCCGCGGCCCCGTCCAGGATCAGGATGCGCTCGCGGGCGGCGGCCTTGAGCGCGGCGATGCGGGCGGAACGGCTCATGCCGCCTCGGCCGTCGGTGCGGCCACGCCCAGCATGCGGCAGACGGCCAGCACCAGCTCGGCTCGGTTCATGGTGTAGAAGTGCAGCTCCGAGAAGCCCTGCGCCACCATATCCTTGCACATGTCGCTGGCGACCGTGGCGGCCACCAGCTTGCGGGTCTCCGGGTCCGCATCCAGGCCATCGAACACGCGCTCGACATGGGGCGGGATGTGGGCGTGACTGACTTCGGCCATGCGCTTGACGCCCTTGACCGTGGATACCGGCATGACGCCCGGCACGATGGGGATGTTCACGCCGGCCGCCCTCGCCCGGTCCACGAAGCGGTAGAAGGCGTCCACGTCGAAGAAGAATTGGGTGATGGCCCGGGTGGCGCCGGCGTCCACCTTGGCCTTCAGCACGTCGATGTCCTGCAGGATCGAGGGGCTTTCAGGATGTTTTTCAGGATAAGCCGCCACGCTGACCTCGAACGGTGCGATGCGGGTGATGGCGGAGATCAGCTCGCAGGCGTTGCGGTAGCTGTCCGGCCCCGGCGCATAGGCGCCGCCGAGCTGGCCGGGGGGATCGCCCCTCAGCGCCACGATATGGCGGACGCCCGCCGCCCAGTTGTCGCGCACCACCTGGTCCACCTCGTCGCGGGTGGCGGCCACGCAGGTCAGGTGGGCCGCCGGGCGCAGGGTCGTCTCACGCACCATCCGCTCCAGCACGCCCAAGGTGCGCTCCCGGGTCGAGCCGCCTGCGCCATAGGTGACCGAGACGAAGGTCGGCTGCAGCGGCGCCAGGCGAGGGATCGTCTGCCAAAGTTGCGCCTCAAGCTCGGCGGTCTTGGGAGGCGAGAACTCGAACGAGACGCGAGGACGCTGCTTTGGGGCGGAGCGATGTGATGACGATGTTGAGGACGGCGGCGCCTGCATGGTCGTTCCGTGACGCGAAGGGCGTCATATAAGGATATCGTTATATGTCTTGACCGCTGCGGGGTCAATGCGAGCGCCAGCCTGGAACCACCGGCGCTCACCCCGGTTCAGCCGGAGTGAGGTCGAGCACCATGCGCCACTTGCTTCCCGTAGCGACCGCCGCCTGCCTGCTCCTGGCGGGCGTCACTGGTGCGTCCGCCCAGCAGCCTACGTCAGTGGACGTTCAGCTGGGACCTGCGGTGAAAGCCCGGATGGCGGACTTGGGCCGCTCGGATCTAGAGGAACAGCGGCGGGAATTGCAGCAGGAGGTTCAGCGTTCGCTTTCCAAAAGCCACGACGTTCCTGCGCGCGTGAGCCTGACGATACAGGACATCCA
>CAXTRP010000373.1:0-3575 GCA_964246615.1 uncultured Caulobacteraceae bacterium
CCTACCTGCGAGCCCTCTACCAGCTAACCCGCGCGCTCGACCCCACCCGCCCGGTGATCAGCAACGACGGCTGGCAGCAGTCGGTCGGCGACATCTTCGGCGTGCACGACTACGCCATGGATCCGGACGCCCTGGCCGCCCGCTACGGCACGGAGGAGGCGCTGCGCCACACCTTCGAGGCGCTGCGCCCGGCGCACAACCGCCTGCTGATCGACGGCCAGACTTTTGCGCAGCAGCCGGTGGTGGTCAGCGAGTTCGGCGGCCTCAGCATCAAGCCGGCAGAGGGCGATGCGTGGTTCGGCTACGCCACCACCGCCAACGCCCAGGACCTCCTCGCCCTCTACGGCGCGCTGGTCGGCGCGCTGCTGAACAGCACGGCCATCGCGGGCTTCTGCTACACCCAACTCACCGACACCGAGCAGGAGACCAACGGCCTCCTGACCGCCGAGCGCGAACCCAAGCTCGACTTGGCCGCGATCCGCGCCATCAACGCTCGCCCGGCGCGCTCCGTGCCGAGCGAGATCCTGGACGCGCTGCATCAACTGGACATCGCGGGCCGGCGCGAGAAACGGAGCCTGCCCAAGGCGGACCAACGGTGAGAGAGGGAGGTCCGTCGCGGCTCAAGGTCGGCGGCGTCAGTGGCGGATCGAGGGCCGTCACTCGCTTTGCGGGCGGCGTTCGGGTCCGCCGTAGGGGCGCATGTCGGCTCGTCGAGGCGACATCGGCAACGAACCCGACCGATCACCAGTTTGCCGAGCCACGTCTCCTTACGACTGGAACGACGGCTAGGTCCTCTGGGCGCACCTTAAACGATAGGTAAGTACACGTCATGGTGCAGCTTGGTTCAGTCCTGAAGGCCATAGGCCCAAACGCATCTATCATATTCGCAGCTTGGATATTCATGGGCTTCCTGCAGCAACGCTATGACGCTGCGGTCAGTCGTTACCGTCAGGCTGTGGCGGACTATCGTGCAAACGTGGACGACAGCGACCGGATCAGCAACCTGAAAAGCCAAGTGCTCTCCTACCGGCGCCGGTGCAGGTTAATGCTTTGGGCGTTGCTGATCGGCCTAGTCGCCGCCATTCTGCTGATCGGCTCACTCATATGCGGCGCCCTCGATGCCATTGTGCCGAAAGTGCCCGTCATAACCTTCCTGGGAATCGCCGGGGCGATCTCTGGTTTATCCCTCGTGATTGTGGCTGCGATCATGGTCATCGTGGAAGGCGTGATTGTCGGAAGTCAGATCAATGACGAACTGCGAGACATTCCCGATCTAGCAGAGCAGGCTGGAGAACGGGCCGGCAGATAGGGCCTTCAAAAGTCTTCTCTCACGATCAGTTTGACGCACGGCGGCTGGCCGCCAGCCTCCGACACCCTCCGGGGCTCCATCCACCCCTGTAAAGGATTAGCGTCCCTACCCGGGACCGCCGCTGCCGGCCGCTCCGGCTCATCCGCTATCAATAGTTTCGAGAGCTGTCGGTCGAAGAGTAAATCGCCTTTCGATAATGCCGTATCACCCATCGTCATGTATCGGCCAGCCGCCCTCGCCGCATGGCTGAACTGGAAGCGCCACCATGGTGAAGTTCACTATTTTGCTCGTGCGCCACCCCTCCCTCACCCCGGAACAATTCGTCGAGCACCATCGTCGGGTCCACGCCGACCTGTTCCTGTCGACGCCGATCGTACGGGAGACCGTGCGGCGCTACGTCCAGCAACACGCCCTGCCGGTGGCGCTGCCCGGGATGCCGCCGGTGAAGTACGATGGCGTAACGGAGCTCTGGTTCGACGACGTCGAGGCGATCGCGCGCCTGTTCTCCGATCCGGAATACCTGGCGCGCATCCGGCCGGACGAGGCGTCGTTCCTCGAGCTGGCCGGATGTGACTTCATCGTCTCGACCGAGAACGTCGTCCTGCCCGCCGGCTGAGGCGCGGCGCAGGAAGGCGCTCGCAAGCCAGCCTCGGGCCCCAGCAATCGACCGACCCCCGCCTTGGTCGGCAACGGTCGTCCTCAGCCGCCTTCCGCGTCTCTTACCCGGCCTCGGCGACGGACGGAGCGGCGCCGTGGCGGCGTTGAGTCCCGCTGGATGGGAAACTGGAAGAGCAGTCGTTCGGCGCCAAGCATGCGCTGCACCGTACCTAGATCAAGTCCTCCGGCCGGACCGGAAGGGCGCGGAGTCGGCGTCCGGTCGCATCGAAGATGGCGTTGGCGATGGCGGCGTTGACGCCGATGACGCCGAGTTCGCCCAGGCCCTTGACGCCCTCCGGGTTGACCTCCGGATCGTCGTCCTCGACCTGGATGGCCGTGACCTCTCCCACGTCCGCGAAGGTGGCGACGAGATAGTCGGCGAGGTTGGCGTTGACGTAGCGGGCCGTGCGGGGATCGATGT
Organism: uncultured Caulobacteraceae bacterium; assembly: GCA_964246615.1. GTDB lineage: Bacteria > Pseudomonadota > Alphaproteobacteria > Caulobacterales > Caulobacteraceae > CAHJWH01. The sequence goes on from CAXTRP010000373.1 coordinate 2,388, forward strand.
CGGTGGCTTCCAGCAGCGCGGAGCCAAGCCCCCAGACCATCCCGCCCTTGAGCTGGCTGTCCGCCGTGAGGGGGTTCAGCACCCGGCCTGCGGCGAAGGCGCCCACCAGCCGCGGCGCCCTGACCTCGCCGGTCGCGGCGTTCACCCGCACCTCGGCGAACTGGGCGCCGAAGCTCCAGGCCAGCTTGTCCTGCGGCGGGCTGACCAGCTGGAAGTGGCCGTGACGCAGCTTGTCTATGGCGTCCTCGCCCAGGCCGGGCGGGACGAAGTCGACGTCGACGATGATGTCGCGCGTGCGCGCCCCGTCGGCGAAGGCCGGGTCGGACCGCACCCGCCGGCACCCCTCCGCCAGGGCGTTGACCAGGCTGGTCGTGGTGGAGGAGCCGCCGGACAGTCCCGCCTCAGGCAGGGCCGTGTCGCCGAGCCCTACGGTGACGGCCTCAAGGGGCGTCCCCAGCCGCTCCGCCGCCGTCATGGCCAGGAGCGTGTAGAGGCCGTTGCCGATCTCGTGGTGGGCGGTCTGCACCCGCACCTCGCCGTTGGGGCTGAGCGACACGCGCATCCGCGCCGGCCCCGTCTTCGCCGGGCGGGCCGCCGCGGCGCAGCCCTGGCCGACCAGCCACTCGCCCTCGCGCCGCGCGGCCGGCGTCGGGCCGCGCGTGCGCCAGCCGAAGGCCCTCGCCCCCGCCTCGAAACAGCGCATCAGCGGGCGGGTGGTGAAGGCCTTGCCGGTCACGGGATCGCGCGGTGTGTCGTTGCGCCGGCGAAGCTCGATGGGGTCGAGCCCGAGCGTCCACGCCAGCTCGTCCATCGCGCTCTCCAGGGCGAAGAGGTAGGGCACCTCCGGCGGCGCGCGCATGGGGCCGGGGGTGTTGCGGTCCACCCGCGCGATGCGCTCCACGGCCGCCACCGCCGGGCAGGCGTACAGAGCGGTGGTGACGTCGGTCCCCTCCATGGCGAAGTCGTCGAAGCGCGAGGTCGCGCACAGAGCCTCGTGCGACAGCGCCACCAGCCGGCCCTGCGCGTCGGCGCCCAGCTTCACGGCGTGGCGAGTCTCGGTGCGGTGGGTGGCGACGGTGAAGTCGTCCCGGCGGCTGGTGGCCAGGGCGACGGGGCGGCCGAGCCTGCGGGCGGCGAGCGCGATCAGGGCGGTGTACTGGCTCAGGCCGAACTTGGAGCCGAAGTGGC
>CAXTRP010000374.1:0-3564 GCA_964246615.1 uncultured Caulobacteraceae bacterium
GCCGCCCCGGGTCAGGCCGTCCAAGGGGGCGCCGGAGCCATGGCCGTCCAGCCGGTTGCGCAGGAAGCCCGCCCAGTCGTACGGCGTGACCGCATTCAGCGCCGCCACCACATCGTCGAAGGTGTAGGTGTCGGTGACGTAGCTGCCGTCGCGCATGCCGAAGAAACCTCGGGCGAAGTCGTCCAGCGACTTGCGGCCGCCGGTGCGCTCACGGATCAGGGTGTCGGCGTCGAGCCAGATCAGCTGGCCTTCCGAATAGTAGTCCTCGCTCCGCTGCCAACTGCGCCACGACAGGGGGCGGCGCTGCGAGAGGATGGGATCGTTGGTCGTGTCCTCCACCGCGCGCCATTCCCGGCCCACGCGCCCGTCGTAGACGGCGGCGGTGGAGGCGATGGCGTCCAGCGCCTCCTGCTTGGTCCACAGTCCCGCGCGCGCCGCCAGCACATAACCCCAATACTGGGTCTGGCCTTCGTAGACCCAGAGCAGGCTGTCGCGCTCGGGCACGTTGAAGTTGGCCGCCCAAAGGTCGGCGGGGCGGCGGAACTTGCCGTTCCAGGAGTGGGTGTACTCGTGGGCCAGCAGGTCGCGCTCGCTGGCGGAGTGCGCCCAGTCGGTGAAATAGCCGGGCTCGGTCCCGTCTTCGCTGGAACGGTGATGCTCCAGCCCCTCCCCGCCCATTTCGTCGCTGAGCCACAACAGGAAGTCGTAGTGGTCGTAATGGTGGGAGCCGTAGAGGGCTTGGGCCTGCTGCACCAGGCTGCGGTGGGCCTCGATCTGAGCGGGGGTGAAGGCGAGGTCCTCAGGCCGCCCCGCCGCGATGTCCAGCCGCACGGGGACCGGCGCGCTGCTCAGCACGACCTGCTTGAAGTAGCGCCCGGCCAGCAGCGGCGAGTCGACCAGGGTGTTCAGCGTTACGGGTGCGAAGCTGACCACATCGCCCTGCCGGCTCGCACCGTCCAGCGCCGTGCCGAAGTTCCAGCCCGAGGGCAGCACCACGCTCGGCTGCACGGTGATCTGGCGTGAGAAGTAGCCCGCCGGATAGAGGGCGACGGTGTTCCATTCCAGGTTCAGCATCTCCGGCGTAGCCATCACCCGCCCGACGCGCTCGTTGGAAGGCGTCAGGAACTGGTAGCGCAACTCCAGGCTGGCGGCCCCCGCGGGCGCCTCGACATGAAAGGCGTAGACGTTGACCGGGTCACGCGTCCACTCCACCCGCTGGCCATTGGCTGTGATGATCAGGCCCGCCAGCTGGTCCAGGGGTCCGCTCGGCGAATGGTTGCCGGGCAGCCATTGGGGGTAAAGCAGGACCATGGGGCCAGGACCGCTCACCGGCACGCTCTCGTGCACCTGGTAGATGCGCCGGGTGACGTCTGTGGCGTCCACCTGCAAGGTGATCCGGCCCGGATAGGGCGCGTCGCGGGGGGCGGCGATCTCCGGCGTAGGCGGCGAGGGTTGAGGCTGGGCCTCCTGGCCGCGGGCTGCGCCAGCGAAGGGGATCAGGGCGGTCAAGGCGAGGGCGCGAAGCTTCACTGGATACCTGTGACTGGCCGTGCCGCAGCCCGACGCCGGCGCACGCTCGATCTGACATACAGTTCAGCTTGGGTTCATGAAAGCTCAACCTATCTTAACGGCGTCGCGCTGGGATGCGTTGTCCGTGCTCGGCGCAAGTGGAGTTCGACATGCGATTGAAGACATTGATGGCGGCGGTCTGCGCCGCGACGCTGGTTGTCCCGGCCATGGCGTCGGCCCAGCGTGGCGGTGGCGGCCATGGCGGCGGCTTTCACGGCGGTGGAGGGTTCCACGGCGGTGGGGGGTTCCACGGGGGAGGCTTCGGCGGCTATCGCGGCGGCTTCGGCGGTTATCGTGGGGGCTTCTACCGGGGCGGGTTCGGCTATGGGTACGGCGGCTTCTATCCCTTCTACGGCTTCGGACTTGGGCTAGGCCTGGCTTCGCTCTACGCCTACGACTTCGCCGGACCGTCCAGCTACTACTATCCGGCGGGCTACGGCTACGGCGGCTATGGTTATGGCGATGGCGGCTACGGCGGCTACGGCGGCTATGGAGACCCTTCGGCGAGCTATGGCTCCGGGTACAGCGACCCATGGGCTCAGGAAGGTGCGGCGCAATCCGGCGGCGCGGGGCCTGCGATGGCCACGACAGGCGGCGCCGTTCCGTGCGGGCGCTATATCTGGAACGCGGCTCAGTCGAAGTACCACTGGGACGACAGCGGCTGCTGATCGCCGGCCGCGTCGCCGGTGTCCGGGCCTGGGAAGCGGATCAGCTGTAAGCTGTCGTCGTCCCGATCCTATGGCCAGCCTTGTTCCGACATCCATGGCGCATTCTCCAACCGGCTGACCGGTGCGCCATGGACTGCAGGGACAAGCCTCGGGGAGAGGGAACGGGGGCGTTTCCGCCTAGGATCATCCTGCCCCAGACCTGAGCTGGAGGTTGGAAGCCTCAAAGGCGTATCGCGACGAGCAGTCCCAAGCGGGGCTGGCGGCCTGTTCCCGTTGGAACCCGCGCAGCGCCGTCGCATTCTCCCGCTCACCTTCCCGTAAGCGCGAGCAACTCTATGGCGATCCGACAGCTGGCGATCATCGGCTATGGGAAGATCGCCGAAGACCAGCATATCCCGGCCATCAAGGCTTCCAGCGCGTTTGAACTCGCCGCCGTCGTCAGCGGCCACGCAACGTCTGTCCCCGGAGTGGACAAGGTGTTCACCAAGGACACCGATCTCTATGCCCAGATGCCTGAAGTGGATTGCGTGGCCATCTGCAGCTCGCCCATGGCGCGCTACGACACGGCGCGCAGGGCTTTGCTGGCCGGCAAGTCGGTGCTGCTGGAAAAGCCGCCGGCGTCCACGCTAGGTGAAGCGCGTGCGCTCGTCCGCCTCGCGGAGGCCAAGGGAGTGTCCCTGTTCGCCACCTGGCACGCGCGCGCCAACCCTGCGGTGGCCGAAGCGGCGCGCCGCCTGTCGGGTCAGCGGGTCCGCACCCTGGCGGTCACCTGGAAGGAGGATGTGCGCAAGTGGCACCCCGGCCAAGAGTGGGTGTGGGATGCGGGCGGCTTTGGGGTGTTCGATCCCGGGATCAACGCCCTGTCGATCGTCACCGCCATACTGCCCACGACCCTGTGCATAGCGGCCGCCAAGCTCAGCGTACCCTCCAACCGCCAGAGCCCGATCGCCGCCGAACTGACCTTCACCGCCGACGATCCGGGCGACAGCCTCGCCGCCGTGTTCGACTGGCGCCAGACCGGTTCGCAGACCTGGGACATCGAGGTCACCACCGAGGCTGGAAGCACGCTGTTGCTGTCGGAGGGGGGCGCGAAGCTGGCGGTGGACGGGACGCCCGTCCCGACCGAAGCCTCGCACGAGTACCCCGACCTCTACGCTCGTTTCGCCGAACTGTTGGACCAGGGGGCGTCGGAGGTCGACCTGCGCCCGTTCGAGCTCGTGGCCGACGCCTTCCTGTGCGGGGAGCGCACGCAGGTGGAAGCGTTCAGCTTCTGATCAGACGCGGAAGGCGGCGAGCTGCTCCAGCCCCGGCATGTCCGGTGCGTTCA
>CAXTRP010000375.1:0-3564 GCA_964246615.1 uncultured Caulobacteraceae bacterium
TCTTCCGCCGGAGCGAACGGTGGAGGTCGCGCGGCAGGTACGGCTTTGATCCGTACCTCACCCGGTCGAGCAGGAGAACACAAGTCTTCCAGGACGTGAGAACCCTCTTGATGTTGTGTAGCTGCTCCGAATATCTGACCGCTCAAGGTTGAAAATCAGCTTCGGACCGGAACCCTAGTATCGCGCCAACCGCTCAACCATCGAATGATGACGCCGACTGTGAGGCCTGCTGGGCGGAGGGCGCCATTTTACCCGACAACACGTCGTGCGTGGACACGTGCCTCGTGACCGTGCAATTTCGCCAAGGACCTTCCTGATTTCAAGGCCTGCGGGCCAAACGCCTCGGAGTCATCATGGCTGCGTCTCGCTTCGTCATTCACAGGTCCAATGTCAACCTGTGGCTGGTGCCGCTGGAGATGTCATTGGCGTCTGTGCTGCTGTTCGCAGCCACGATGATTCCAGACACTCTAGCCGCATACCACGTCATACGTCTGCCGACCTGGTTCTCAATGGGAGGCATAGACGACGCGCGCGCGATCCTAGGCGCGATGCTGGGCTGCGTCAGCACAGTTCTCGCGCTGATTTTCTCGGTGGCGCTTCTGGTCCTATCGATGGTGGCCAATCTATTCGGGCCACGGCTTCTATACCGTTTCGTGCAGGACTGGGTGACACAGTTCTGCATCGGCATCTTCATGGCCGCCTTCATCTACGTCTTCCTGGTGTTCCTGGTCACCCATCAGGACGCCGAAAGCACCTTCATCCCTCAGGTCTCGCTCATCACGAGCTGGTTCCTTGTCATCGGCGCCTTCGGGTTCCTGGTGTTCTACAGCCATCGCGTGGCTTCCCTGATCCAGAACCCGGACGCCATCGGCCGCATCGTCGACGATCTGCGCAAGGCCGCAGATCACGTCCGCCGGGAAGACAGGGGTGAGCCTATCGCGGCCGCCGCTACCGTCGTCTGGCCGGTGACGGGTGATAGCGCGCCCGTGGTGAGCACCAGGAGCGGATACGTGCAGAGAATAGACCACCTCGCCCTCGTGCAAGCCGCGGCGGAGAAAGGCGCGTGTGTTTCGACGCCATTTCGGCCGGGACAGTACGTGCTCGAAGGGGAGGCGCTCGCCCTCGTCTCGCCCCCGCACACCGCATCTTCCCTGCAGCCGATCGTGATGCGAGCGATCATATTGGGCCGTCACCGGGTCCTGTCCCAAGACCTCGAGTTCGGCGTCGCCCAGATTGTAGAGATCGCCATTCGCGCCCTCAGCCCTGCGGTCAACGACACCTTCACCGGCGTCGCCAGCGTGGATCTGCTGGGAGAGGCGCTGACCATCCTGGCAGACACGCCGCGCATCGGCGGCGACTGGTACGGTCCCGACGGAAGCCCACGCCTGCGTGTGCGTCCCCTGCTGCTGTCACGCCTGATCAAGCAAGCGTTTGATCAGATCAGGCAGGCGTCGGCGGACAATCCGGCCGTCCTTATAAGGTTACTGTCGACGATCCGTCGCTTGGAGCCCAAGATGCGCGACGCGGAGAGCCGCGCCGCGCTGTTTGACCAAGCCATCGCGGTTTGGGAAACCGGAACCGCTAAGGCTCTGGCGACCATGGATCGCGAGGACGTTGACGCGGCCTTCGCCGAGGCGAAAGGGGCGTTCGCGCCGGTCCGAGACCTCACGCCACCCGTGACCGCCTCGGACCGGTAGCTGCGCAACGCCGATACGAGGCCCCCCAGTCCCGCGAAAACGCAGCTCACTCTAGTCTAGAAGCGTTGGGACAAGCCCGCATAGGTCTGGATGCGGAGCGGCGCGCCGTTCAGAGCAAAGTTCCCACCAAAGTCGAACTGCAGGTTCGGCGTGATGGCGAAAGTAAGGGCCTCGTCCCACGTGTAGACTGGCTTGTCGGAAGCCTGGGTGGACTGCGTTGTAAAGACCTCCGAATAGAGGATCCAACGGCGGGTCAACGGGTGGCTGACGTTGACCAGGAAGTCAAAGGCTGCGTGGCGTCCAGCGCTGGTGGCGTCTTTCAAAGCGTCGACCTCGGGCATGACCACCACCGTGAACCCCGCTGGGGCCGAGAAGCTGACTGGGAGTATCAGGCCGCCCTCCACGCTCCCATTCCCGAGTCCGCTGCGCGCGGTCGGTATCTCGGCGTAGGGCAGAAGTGCGACGGCTATGTCTCCGTCGTCGTCGCCCAAGAGATTCGCCTTCAGCCGAACGCTCGGCCTGACCAACACGATCGACGCCGAGGCTCTCTGTCCCTTCTCCTCGGCAACATGCGCGTGGACGAGACGGCGGACGCTCTCGGCTTCTCCTCACCCTCCCACTTTGTCAGCGCCTTTTGCCTGAGCATGGGCGTGACGCCTGGAGCCCTGCGTGAGGCGGCGGGCTTAAGCGCCGCTGGTCAAGCCTGCGCAACTCCTTGATACCGCTTGGCCGAAGACCGGACTACCTCCCTGGCTGAGGTAGGCGAACATGGAAATCGCTAAGTGGCTCGTCGCTTTGGTCGGCGTCTTCAACTTCGGCGGCCTTCTGGCCGATGCGATCATCCCGGGCGGCGCCAGGCAGCACCTGTTCAATCCGCGCTGGCCGCCCCAAGCCAAGTTCCACAACGGTCAGACCATGACGATGGGCATCTTCTCCGGCGGTCTAACGCTCTACGTCCTGTTCGGCCTTCATCCACTTACCCTGCAGCCGTTCCTGTTGGCATCCGCAGTCGCCGTGAACTACTTCGCAGCCATGGCGGTAGCCCAGCTCTTCCCTGGCACGCTGTGGTCGGACCCTGAGTTCTCGGACGCCGTTCCACGACCGCTCGGCCTTTTCCCTCAGCAGCTGGTCAGCTACGGCCTCTGCGGTCTAACGATCATCGGTGTGGGGCTGGCTCTGCACGCGACGTGACCTTTTGGCTCGCTCTCACCCGCGCTGGGCGTCGAAGGCGGTTCGGGCGGCCATAATGCGGCCAAGGTTGTCCTCCGCAAATCGTTTCCACCACTTGCGCAAAGCAGTGAGCGGCCGCTCCTTTTCAAGCAGCGTAGGCCCGAGCACCAACAGAGGCGCCGTACACGCCCCGCGTCGACGGCCACGTAATTTCCGATCCGGCCCCGCCATGGAAGCGGCGGCCGGCTTCAAGGCATCTACCCTGGCCTAAGGGCGGCTTTGCGACTGCGCGATAAACAAGTCGGTTTCTCCTTCGGGCCGAAGCCTGTGGTAATTTCGCAGGAAGAGAGCTGCGGCGCCCGCCACGCCCAGGCGGCGGACGCTGCTTTGGATCCAGCCCCGGGCGTAGGGGAAGGGTGCGCCGACGCCGTCGCTGACCATCTCGGCCTGCAGCGTCGCGGTGGTCGCCAGATGGATCGAGCCATCCAGGTGCAGGTGACCCAGCTCGTCGTCGCCGACGTAGAAGTCGACGCCATCGATGCGGCTCTGGTCGGAGAAGTGCCAGTGCATGCTCACCTGCACCTCTGGCCAGGCAGCCACCGCGTCGACATCCGCCTGCAGGTCGCCCCTAAGCCTCGGGGGAGGCGCCAACGGACCCTTGGCGCTCCGCGGCAGTGTGTATTGAGCTTGCTCGATC
>CAXTRP010000376.1:0-3538 GCA_964246615.1 uncultured Caulobacteraceae bacterium
GGTCCAGCGCAGCCAGCAGCGCCGCATCGGCCAAGGCGTGGGGGGCTAGCAGGTCCTCGGCCAGCACCTGGAAGACAAAGCCGAGTTCGACCCCCTGCTCGCGTCCGAGCGCCTGGACCTCGCTGGCGAGGATCGCCTGCAGCCCCTCCAGGCGGAAGGGCGCATAGAAGGCCTGCGGGGCCAGCACCACCAGCTCGACGCGACGAGCCTGCAGCAAGGTCAGGGGCTCGGCGTCCGGTCCTTGGCGGGCCAGCAGCCAGGCCACGCCGTAGCCGATGATCTCCACCGCCGCGTAGAGTGGCGTGTCGCTGGCGATCTTCAGCTCGATGAACTCAAAGCCTCCTTGCCCGCCCTGGTGGACCAGATCGATGGCGCAGCGCCGGTCGCTGCCGCGCCCCCCCTGGCCCTCGGCAACCGGCACCTGGTTGGACCTGTCCGGGCGGTGCTGGCGCAGCGCTGCGCCGACGATGGCGCGCTCCAGCACCACCTCCGGGCTCCGGTTCGCTGCGCCGATCTGCGGCTGGGGCGCAAACCAGCGCCAGGTCTGGCGCGATCGGCCAGCCGGATCGGCTCGAGCCAGGGTGTCGGCGATAGTGCGGTGGATGGCTTCCACCGCACCGCCGGGGATCAGCTCGCGCGCGCCCAGGGCCTGCAGGGCGGAGCGATGACGCAGCGCGCGCACTCCCAACACCTCGCAGACCGCGCGCTCCACCCCCTCGAACAAGGACTTTGGGGGCGCGATGGCGGGGCGCTCAGGCTCATGTCGATGATCGGTCACAACCCATGTCATGCTCGACATGGCCGCCGGGTCAACTCGAATGTCACTGATCGTCTGTAGATCGAACGTCGACAGCCGGGCTCTCACGCCATGTGGACATCCGCTCCCGCCTCGGCCGCAACGTCCGCCGCCTGCGCGAAGCGCAAGGCTGGAGCCAGGAGGACTACGCCGACCGCTCCGGCATCCACCGCACCTATGTCAGCGACATCGAACGTGGGCGACGCAATCCCAGCCTCACCGTGCTGGAGAAGCTCAGCCTGCCGTTCGAGGTGAGGCCTGGCGAGCTGCTGGACTGACCCACGATGTCAGCTGCGACCTGCAGGCAGGCGGTCAGCGATCACCATCGAGCGCATCCGCCGAGCGGATCCGGAGCACCGCGCGTGCGAACAGGTGCGCATCCTCGCAGGCCTGCGTTAGCTCAAGCAGCCTCTGATCCCGGTCGGCGGCGGCGGCCACGTCGAGGGCGGCCTCCAGGCGATCGATCAGCCTTTCCAACAGGGCGTCGATGAGCGGGTTTGCTCCTGGAGCGATGGTCGCATCGATCATCCTGCCTCCGCAGCCTCCCAGCCCCGGCGGCCATGCCCGCCGCCCTGGCCTGCGGCCAATGGCTCACCTACCGACGCGACACGCCATGGTCGCGGTGCACAGTCAACGTGAGTATCGGCCTGATTATCGACATCTCTACTTGAATGGTCACTTACACGTCCAAAGACCTGCGGCTTACCAGCTCGGAGTGTAGGCCTCGACGTTGAAGGATGGATGCTCTACGCCGCCTCTTAGGCCATCATCTTACGCCTCTCAGAAGCGTTGTCGGGGCATGACGCAACCCCTCGTCGGCAGGCGTTTGGGAGAATTCTGCTCCCACCGGTATAGGCTCGTCGGAGCGACTGAACCGCTCCATCGAGGAGTCGATCACCAATGTCCGCCACCCTTCATACCTTCGCCGCCGGGCGCCTCGCCGCTACTCGGCCTAACCGGACTGAAGCGGCGAAGGCCATACAGACTGCTTTGCTTGGCTATATAGGCAGGGCCAGCTTCACTAAAGTTTACAACATGGTGAGCGCCACCCTCTTCCATAGACGCGCTGATCTGACGATGGATCTATTCTTCTACGAATCCGACCGACTTGGCTGTCGTATCTATGATCGAAGTCGGTTCTGCTACTTTGCGGTTTCCATGTCGCCGACCTCCCCCGCCGAGCCCCTCAAACCCTCAAGGTGGGTGCGGGCCTGGGAGGCTGCCCTGTTCGATGATGAGTGGGAGGCGATGCAGTTGAACCTCGCCGGCTATGTGGCTCCGCGGCTGCCCCGCCGCCCTCGGATGCGAGAGGACGCTGGCCAGGGTGTGATCGACATTCCGTCCGCCGCAGACCTCGCAAGTGGACGCGATCGTGACGCAGCCGCTCGCCAGATTTATCGACGCCTGAAACACCTCTATCAAGCCGCGCTTCAAAGACCTTCCGGTGATAGCTTCGTCAGGGTCGGTGACTGTTACATCTGGTTCGTAAGCGATATGGAAGGAGTATACTTCCAAATAAAATCACAAGGTAAGATCGTGATGACAGGATTCCTGGATCCTCCCCGACCGGGTGAGTACATGGATGGAGCGTTCAGTGTTATGACCTGGCGCCCTCGGGGTTGGGAGAGAGAACTATTCTGCAGTATTGATGACGCAAATCAACAGGTAGGCGAGGTGGTGACCATCAAACCTTCTCCAGATTTGAGGGATGGAAAGGAAGATGGCTGCTTCTGAGAGGCGTTCGGTCCGATTTGAAATACGACAGGCTGACCGGACCTTGGTGTCGATACCCCGACAGCGTCTCTGGAGTAACTTCGGGGCTGAACGGTGCAGCCTAGAAGGCCAAGCCGTCGTCGTCATCACGGCTCGTCCGCCCTGCCCTGAGCCTGGCGCGCGAGCACCTCCAGCGCCTGGGCCAGGGCAGTGACATCGGCGCCGACCGCCTTCAAGCGGTCGGCGCGGACCACCATCACCTTCCACTCGCCCTTGCGCATCCGCACAGCATCGGCCGAGGCGTCTTCCATCAACTCGCCGATGGCGGTGGAAATCAGCGCCGTCCCCTCCCTCGCCGTCGCCGTCGCCGGGTCGATCATGGCTATACTCTGCTCCAGCAGCTAAACCTATGAGGCGAGGTCGGCTCGACTTGTCAGACGCTCGTTCGACAGGCTCGAACAGCCATCGCGGGGCGGCACAGTCAAGCGATGAAGGAGTTCTTCGGTCGTAGTCTGATGGACTCGTCAGCTCGACTGCTTGCGGCAGGCAAGGATACAGAGAGCTGTGGCAAGCTCCGAACGTTTATGAGTTGCGGTTCATAAGCCGCACTGCAGTCGGAATGCGGCATGGACGTGCGCTTGCGACTTTACCGCGCCGCAGCCGCCCTGCTCAGCTCTCAGCAGGCGCTGCGATAAAGCGACCAGCCAGAGCGCCGTCACGCAGGTGGATCACCAGCTCGGCGCTCTCGCCCGCGTCGATCAGCCGTTCCGCCAGGGCGCGCGCTGCACGCTCGGCCGCAGCGCCGCTCTTGAACACCATCGGCGCGTCGAGCTGGTCGAGCTCCACCATCCAGCCAGCGCCCAGGGGGCGGATGGTGATCTTCTGAACCATGGACCAGACCCTGCGAGCTGAGCAGCCTGCGCTGAGCGCGAGGCTGTGCGATGTCACCGCTGGAGCCTGACTAGGAAGTTGCAGCTGAGCCGGGGATGAACGGCTCAGCTCGTCCACGATGTCGGCGCTTGGCGGCGC
>CAXTRP010000377.1:0-3502 GCA_964246615.1 uncultured Caulobacteraceae bacterium
CGGGCGCCTCCTCGTGGTGGTCATGGAAGCGCGCAAGGTCATGCGGCTGGAGCCGGACGGCCGGCTGGTGGAGCACGCCGACCTGAACGACATTGCGACCTTCCACTGCAACGACATGATCGTGGCGGCGGACGGGACGGCCTATGTCGGCAACTTCGGCTTCTCCCTCTTTCCGCTCGGGGAGCCCTGTCCCGCCGCAATCGCGCGGGTGGCGCCCGACGGCCGAACCAGCGTGGCCGCCGACGGCCTGTGGTTCCCCAACGGCCTGGCGATCACCCCGGACGGCGCCACGCTGATCGTCGCGGAGAGCGCGGCCTTTGCGCTCACCGCCTTCACCATCGGCGCAGACGGCGCCTTGAGCGAACGGCGGCCCTGGGCCTCCCTTGGCGAAGGCCGCGCCCCAGACGGCCTATGTCTGGACGAGGAGGGCGCGGCCTGGGTGGCCGTGCCGCACGCCAAGGCGTTCGTACGCGTCTGCGAGGGCGGCGAGGTCCTGGAGACCATCGAGGTGGAGGATACCGCGCTCGCCTGCGTGCTCGGCGGGGAGGATCGCCGCACGCTGTTCCTGCTCACCTCGCGCGAACTGGAACCGGAGAAGTGCCTAGCCTCGCCGAGCGCCCGCGTATTCACGACTCGGGTGGAGGCGCCCGGCGCCGGGCGGCCGTAGGCGGCTCTAGCGGGGCGCCGCCAGCGCGCGGGCGAGCGCCGCCTCGCTGTTGCGGGCCGAGGTCTGGCTGATCTGTGGCTTCGGGTCCATTTCGAAGCCGTGGTAGGCGCCCGGATAGACGTGAAGTTCGGTGGGAACGCCGGCGCGGATCAGGCGGCGGGCGTACTCCAGGTTTTCGTCTACGAACAGGTCCAGCGCTCCGACCGAAATGTAGGTAGGCGGCAGGCCCGACAGGTCGGTGGCGCGCGCGGCCGCCGCATAGGGCGAGACGCCTTCGCCGCCGGGCTCGAAACCCAAGAGGCTGCGCCAGCCATAGCGGTTGCTCTCCGGCGTCCAGATGAACTCGCCGGCATGGACGTTGGGCGAGGAGGTGACGCAGGTCCGGTCGTCGATCATCGGGTAGATCAGGTGCTGGAAGGCCAGCCGGTATTCGCCCCGGTCGCGCGCCAGCAGCGCCAGCGCCGCCGCAAGGCCGCCGCCCGCGCTCTCCCCCGCCACGCCGATCCGCGCCGGGTCCAGCCTCAGCTCGGCGGCGTTGGCCACCAGCCATGCCAGCACTGCGTAGCAATCCTCCACCGCGCCCGGCGCCCGCGTCTCGGGCGCGAGGCGGTAGTCCACCGACACGATCCTGCAGCCCAGCCGCCTCGCGAGTTCACGGTGGCCCGGCTCCTGGCTATCGGGGTCGCCCAGGATGTAGCCTCCGCCGTGGATGTGCAGGACACATCCGTTCGCGCCGACGGCCTCGCCCGCGAGGCTTTGCGGATGGTAGCTGATCACCCGCACGTCCGGGGCGCCCGGCGGACCGGGCACGGTGCGCACCGCGACCTCCACGCCCCCCGAGGACGGATCGACCGGCGCCCGGGCGGCCGCCCGCGCCTGGCGCAGGAGCGGCAAGACGTCGTCGCTGAGGGCTAGGGTCGGCCACTGCTCCAGGAGCGGGAACAGCTCAGGATCGACGAGGCTGCGCGGATCTGGAGCCGTCACGACGCCACCGGTTTGCGTTGCTTGCCGACCCGCTGGAGAAGGACCGGAAGGCCGACCAGGGCGCCGAACATGGCCGCGCCCAGGAGGATGGACCACGCCATGCCGAGGAAGCGACCCGTGCCGAGAACCTCCGGTATGCCGGCGACCGTCAGCATCAGCATGTAGGCGTTGTTGAACACCTGGGGCAGCCATCCCACGAGCAGGACATAGAAGGCCGCGATGACGACCAGGAGCGCCACGAGGACGCCGCCCGATTGGCCCAGAAGCGGCGCAAGGATGACGAACAGCGCGGCGTTGAACACGCCCCCGAGCGCCCCCAGGGTCGCCCAGGGCAGTTCGGGCAGGGCCAGGTGCTTCACGGCGGCCCAGTAAAACAGGAGCAGGAGGCCGGGAAACACGGGCGTGACGTGCAGGAGGGCGGCGAGGACCTCATAGACGACGATGGCGGTCACGACGATGGCCAGGACGCCGAGGGCCCGCAGCGGCGGCAGGGGCGCCCCGGCCTGGGTCTCGGCGGCGACGGCCCGCGCCTCTTCGTCCGCGATCGTCACGCGACCGGCATCGCGTCGAGCAGCGCCTTGCATCGGGCCTGGATCATGTCGGCCATGCTCCCATCGGTGTGGACGTAGAGGCGGTTCTCCTGAACGGCGTTCAGCACCATGTTACCGACATCATCAGGCTTGACCCCCTGTTGGAGGAACTTCGACATCATGGCGCTCCGCGCCTTCGCCGTCTCCCGTTGCTCGTCCGTCATGTCCTTCGTCACGCTCGGCTGCATCTCACGTGTGCGTGAGATGATGCCGGTGGCCACCGGCCCCGGGCAGAGCAGGGTGACGCCGATGCCCAGAGGCGCCAGCTCGACCGAGAGCGCTTCGGACATGCCGACCACCGCGAACTTTGACGTGCAGTAGAGGACGCCGCTGGCGCTCGCGACCAGGCCCGCGCCCGAAGCGGTGTTGACGATATGTCCCCCGCCGCCCCGCTCCACCATGCGCGACAAAAAGGTCTGCACGCCGCTCACCACGCCGTTCAGGTTGATTCCCAGGCCCCAGTCCCACAGCTCGTAGGTCAGCTTGGGCGCCGGCGCCCCGCCGGCCACGCCGGCGTTGTTCACCACCAGCGACACCGGGCCGAGGCGCGCCTCGATCTGGTCGGCGACGCGGGCGAAGCCGTCCCGATCACGCATGTCGAGCACGGCCGTATCGACCTCGGTGGTCTGGGACAGCTCCGCCTTGGCGCGCTCCAGCGCATCAGCGTCGATGTCCACCAGGCCGACCTTGGCCCCGGCGGCGGCGAAGGCGCGGGCGATGCCGAGCCCGATGCCGTTGGCGCCCCCGGTGATGAAGGCCGTGCGGCCGGCGATGTCGGTCATCTCTGCGCTCCCTATGCTCGTTGGTCTTCGTTTCGGCGGCCTTGGCCTGCCGCCTTGCTGAGGAAACCTGTGTCGAGGTCGCCTGCGGCTAGATCGTTGGCGACATCTGTTCCCCGCCGCCGGCCCTGGTCTTCTCGAGCTGCGCTCGCACCGACGGGTGCAGCCTGGAAATGTCGATGGGGAAGCCGTGGACCAGCATGCTCTGCATGTGGGCGATCTGGTGCAGGGAGAAGGCCGCGTTCATCGCCGCCTTGCGGCCCATCAGGTCTTGGGACTGATTTACGGCCTCCTTCACCAGCTTCATGGTGAAAGGGTTCTTGTCGGCGATCCGGGTCGCCAGCTCCAACGTCTTCTGCGACAGCTCAGCCCGGGGCACGACGTGGTTGACCATCCCGCGGCGCTCCGCCTCCACCGCGCCCAGCCAATCGCCGGTGAACAGCCACTCCTTGGCCTTGCGCACGCCCATCTCGAAGGGGTGC
>CAXTRP010000378.1:0-3497 GCA_964246615.1 uncultured Caulobacteraceae bacterium
CCCCCCGCCACCCCCTGGGCCGGGTGTGTGGGGGGGGGGTTTTTTTGGGGGCCGGGGGGGGGGTGGGGGGGGGGGGGACAGGCTGCGCCTCTGGCCCCCGCGGGCGCAAGGCGCTAGTTGCGCGGGGATGGCGGGCGGCCCGGGTCTCATGAGCAGCATCGACACCAATACGGGGTCTTCATCGTCGGGTGCGGGGCGCCGCACCCTGTACCCGGAGACGGAACCCTTCGAGTCCGGCTGGATGGCGATGGGCGGCTCGCACGAGGTCTATTACGAGACCTGCGGCGCGCGGCAGGGCCGCCCCTGCGTGATCCTGCACGGCGGCCCGGGCGGAGCCATCAACCCCACCATGCGGCGCTTCTTCGATCCCGCCCGCTGGCGCATGACCCTGTTCGACCAGCGCGGCTGCGGCCGCTCGCGGCCCAACGCCCGGCTGGAGGACAACACCACCTGGGACCTGATCGCCGACATCGAGCGGCTGCGCGAGGCCGCGGGCGTGGAGGCCTGGTCGGTGTTCGGCGGCTCCTGGGGCTCGACCCTGGCGCTGGCCTATGCGGCCACCCACCCGCAGCGGGTCTCAAGCCTGATCCTGCGCGGCGTCTTCCTGCTCACCCGACGCGAGCTGCACTGGTTCTACCAGGACGGGGCGTCGATGCTGTTCCCCGACGCGTGGGAGCGCTTCCTGGCGCCGATCCCGCAGGCGGAGCGGGGCGACCTGCTGGTCGCCTACCACCGCCGCCTCACCCACGCCGACCCCGCGGTGCAGGCGGAGGCCGCCGCCGCCTGGAGCCGCTGGGAGGGCGACACCATCTCCATCCGCGGCCCGGAGGCGCGCCCGGCCAAGTTCAACGAGCAGGCCTTCGCCGTCGCCTTCGCCCGCATCGAGTGCCACTATTTCAGGAACAGCGGCTTCTTCGCCCACGACG
The DNA here is from genome assembly GCA_964246615.1 of uncultured Caulobacteraceae bacterium. Taxonomy (GTDB): domain Bacteria; phylum Pseudomonadota; class Alphaproteobacteria; order Caulobacterales; family Caulobacteraceae; genus CAHJWH01. The sequence continues at coordinate 927 of CAXTRP010000378.1, forward strand.
GCTGGCTGCTCGACCAGGCGGCGCGCATCCGCCACATCCCCACCTGGATCGTCCAGGGCCGCTTCGACGTGGTGACCCCGCTGGAATCCGCCTGGAAGCTGAAGGCGGCGCTCCCCGACGCCCGCTTCGAAGTGATCTGGGACGCCGGCCACGCCTCCACCGAACCCGGCACCATCAGCGCCCTGGTGCGCGCCACGGACGCCGCACTGGCGGTGTGAGGGCGAGGCGGCTCGCCGAAAGCGGACGGTCTAGGCGGCGGTAGACGACCCAAAGCCGCCGTGACACGCGGTCCTGAGCGCCGATTGTGAAGACATTGACCGGCATTGAAAGCCTGCCATGCTCGCGGAATGCAGAACCTCAAGCGCTACAACGCCAGCGTTCTAAACCGCGTAGTGGCTGCAATTACTGCAGCAGTTATAGCTTACGTCGTCGAGCAATCCGTCAGCCCTACTGAACAGCACAAGCTACTAAGAGCAGTCGTTTATGCCGGCTCTTTCCGCCGGCTTTCTGGTCTTCACGCCTGTTGTAGGCTACATTAAAGATTTCCCAAAGCGGCGGCTTGGGCGCTGAACCTTGTCATACGTGTCCATGCCCTTTAGAGAGTCTAACTCCCGTCCAAGCTCAAGGAACGCTGATGCCTAGTCTCCGCTTTCAGGCAAGACCTTCCCCAACGAGCCTTAGTGGCTGACCCGGACCAATATTTCAGTTAACCACAAGTAAGGCGTGGGTTAAGATGATCACAGGAGCGCCCAGTTGCCAGATTGACATACTTCTTTTGCCAAGCATTATACCTCCAGTGCTCGCCTAGTTCATCCACGCCGGAAGCGCTGCCCGTTCCACTAAACTCGACGGTCCAGCGACGACCAGTCTGTGTATTTAGCGCTTTGATATATCCGCCTGGGCAATGATCATATGCTGCTGTGATCTGCTCATGCGTAATATTATTATACTCAGTCTGGGGTACTTCGCTGGAGAAAACACGCAAGCTCGCTACGCCGCACATCGGCTCTGATCCGACCTGAGCAAATCCTGCGGTAGGTGCCGCGCAAAGTGCAGCGCACAGAATGAAGGCGTTAAGTCTAAGCATTCCAACCTCCGAAGCCATGGTTCGTGAACGGCGAGAAGTTGGTCTGGTTGCAACCTTCAATGCGAGAGGTGATGGCGGCTTTCCACCGATAAGCGACATCTGCCTTCGCCCCGAAAGCGGGTGTTCGTGATTGTACAAACTTTAAGCCGTGAGGTGGAGCGGCTTGACTTTTCGCACTGCAGCGCGGATGTAGCGGCCACGCACAGGCTTATCGTCCGTGCGCGATGGCGCTCCAGCCGCGTGGGGATCCGGGTTCACCTGGGTCCGCCTGTTGAGCGCCCTGAATGTCCGCATAGTTCGCCCAGGCACGCGGGGCGATCCCCCGCTGATCCGCCGTCCTGGGCGCGACCGATATGTTCGGCCGCCGCGACGCGCGCCTGTACGAAACGACACCTGATGACCCAGTTCACCGACCTCGGCCTCAATCCGGCCCTGCTCAAGGCGCTGAAGGCCGAAGGCTACGAGACCCCCACCCCGATCCAGGCCCAGGCCATCCCCCCGGTGATGGAGGGCCGCGACCTGCTGGGCATCGCCCAGACCGGCACCGGCAAGACCGCCGCCTTCGCCCTGCCGATTCTTCACCGGCTGGACGCCACGCGCAAGCCCGCGCCCCGGCGGGGCGCCCGGGTGGTGGTGCTGTCGCCCACGCGCGAGCTGGCCACCCAGATCGCCGAGAGCTTCCGCACCTATGGCAAGCACCTGAACTTCACCGTGGCCACCATCTTCGGCGGCGTGAAGTACGGCCCGCAGATGAAGGCGCTGGCGGCCGGCGTCGACATCCTGGTGGCCACGCCCGGCCGGCTGATCGACCACATGGGCGAGAAGACCGCCAACCTCGGCGAGACCGAGATCTTCGTGCTGGACGAGGCCGACCAGATGCTCGACCTCGGCTTCCTGCAGCCGATCCGGCGTATCGTCTCCACCCTGCCCAAGGCGCGCACCAACCTGTTCTTCTCCGCCACCATGCCGGGGGAGATCGGCAAGCTGGCGTCCGAACTGCTGAACGATCCGGTGCGCGTGTCGGTGACGCCCAACGCCCCTACCCACGAGCGGGTAGACCAGCGCCTGATCTTCGTCGAAGCCGACATGAAGCGCGAGATGCTGGCGGAGCTGTTCGCCGACGCCAAGCTGTCGCGCACCATCGTCTTCACCCGCACCAAGCGAGGCGCGGATCGGGTGGCCAAGCACCTGGAGGCCTGCGGCGTCCCGGCCCAGGCCATCCACGGCGACAAGTCGCAGGGCCAGCGGGAAAAGGCGCTCGCCGCCTTCAAGGCTGGCGCCTGCCGGGCCCTGGTAGCCACCGACATCGCCGCCCGGGGCATCGACATCGACCAGGTCAGCCACGTGATCAACTTCGAGCTGCCCAACGTGCCTGAGTCCTACGTGCACCGCATTGGACGGACGGCGAGGGCGGGAGCCACCGGCCAGGCCATTAGCCTGTGCGCCGACGACGAGCGGCCCCTGCTGAAGGATATCCAGAAGCT
>CAXTRP010000379.1:0-3482 GCA_964246615.1 uncultured Caulobacteraceae bacterium
AGCTGGACCTGGAAGTCGGTGTCCAGGCGCGACTCGGTTGCAGGCGGGCTCGATCCGGCCACGCGCAGCAGCATCAACAGCAGGGCGAGGTGGACGAAGATCGAGGCGGCCAGCGCTCCGGTCGTTCGCCTGCGGTCGCGGCGGGCCATGGCGTTCTATAGGGCCGGTTCGGATGGGGCGGGAAGAGCGGCTGACGTTATGATGTTGCTCAGGCGTCGGCGGCCTTGCGCGATCGGCTGCAATCGCCTCTGCTGCACCTGCAAGGTAGGGAGCCCGCGTTGAGATTGATCCGAGCCGCCGCAGTCCTGGTCTCCATGGCGGCCGGGACCGTCGTCGCCCGGGCGCAGGCGCCCGTAGACGGCGCCGCGGGACTGCACACCTTCACCGACGTGAGCCTGTCCCCGCAGGGGGACCGGATCGCTTCAGTCGAGGCTGTGGAGCCCTTCGCCCCTAGCAAGACGCGCCCGCGCGGCCCGATGGTCGTGCGCTCGGCGCAGACGGGCGAGGTGGTGGCGCGCTACGATCCCTGCATCACCTGCCGTTACGCAGGCCCGGCCTGGTCGCCGCAGGGGGACGCGCTTGTCTTCCTGGCCTTCGACGCCGCGCAGGGCCGCACGACCCTGGAGCTTGCGCGAGGCGGTCGCGTCAGCGTCCTGGCGCGTGTGGACGGCGTCGCCGAAACCCCCCGCTTCTCGCCAGACGGCGCCGCGGTGGCGCTGATGGCCACGCCCGGCGCCCACAAGCAGACGGGCGCCGTGGAAGCTGGCGCGCAGCAGGTGGGCGATATCGCCGCCCTCAGCATAGCCGACGAGAAGCGGATCGGCGTGGTCCTGCTCTCCGGCGGCCCGGTCCGCTACGTCTCGCCCGCCGACACGTTCGTCTACGAGTACGACTGGCGCCCGGACGGACGGGGCTTCGTGGCCACGGCCGCCAAGGGCAACGGCGACAACAACTGGTGGGTGGCCAAGCTTGTGGCCTTCGATCTCGCCGGAGGCGGCGAGGGGCGGGTGATCGCCGCGCCGCAGATGCAGATGAACTTCCCCCGCGTGTCGCCGGACGGCCGCAGCGTGGCCCTGATCGGCGGCCTGATGAGCGACTTCGGCTCGGTGGGCGGCGATGTCTACACCGTGCCCATCGAGGGTGGCGCGCCGGTGGACGTCACGCCGGGGATCAAGGCGAGCTTCACCTCCATCGCCTGGCGGGGTGATCACCTGGACGCCACGCTGCTCCGCGGCGAGCGGAGCGAGATCGTCGCGCTCGACCCCGCCACCCATTCGGTCTCCACCCGCTGGAGCGCGCCCGCCACCTTCGCCGCTCACGACGGGCAGGTCAGCCTCAGCGCCAACGGGTCTAGCGTCGCCATGGCGGTGCAGGACTTCACTCATCCGCCTGAGCTGTTCGCCGGCGCGCCAGGGCCGGCCCTCGCCGCCATCACCCACGTCAACGCCGGCCTGGCGCCCCAGGTGGCCGCGCGCAGCGTGAGCTGGAAAAGCGACGGCTTCGAGGTGCAGGGATGGCTTCTGGCTCCGCTGAACGCCTTGCCCGGGAAGCATCCCATGGTGGTGGACATCCACGGTGGCCCGGGCGCGGCGACGACGCCGCACTATCAGGCGGCCTATGGCTCGGGCGTGTTCGCCACCGCCGACTGGCTGAGACGGGGCTACTTCGTCTTCTACCCGAACCCGCGTGGCAGCTATGGCCAGGGGGAAGCCTTCACCCGCGCCAACGTGCGTGACTTCGGAGGCGGCGACCTGCGCGACATCCTGGCCGGGGTGGACAAGGTGGAGACCGTGGCGCCGGTGGACGACCGGCGGCTCGGCGTCTTCGGCCACAGCTATGGCGGCTACATGACCATGTGGACGGTGACCCACTCCCACCGCTTCCACGCGGCGATCTCGGGCGCCGGGATCGCCGACTGGATCAGCTATTACGGTGAGAACGGCATCGACCAGTGGATGATCCCGTTCTTCGGAGCCTCCGCCTACGACGATCCAGCCATCTACGAAAAGCTGTCGCCGATCTTTTCAGTCAAGAACGCCACCACACCCACGTTGATCTACGTGGGCGAGCGCGATGTGGAGTGCCCCGCGCCGCAGAGCTTCGAGTTCTGGCATGGCCTTCGCGAAGTCGGCGTCCCTACCGAGTTGATGGTCTACGCCGGCCAGGGGCATGCCATCCGCGACCTCTCTGACCTTGCCGACCTTCGTCAGCGCGAGCTAGCCTGGTTCGACAAATACCTGGGAAGTTGAGCAGCGACCCGCGCTCAGTGATGGTGGAGCGCGGCTAGGGTGACCAGCATGAGCGCGGCGGCGATGGTCGCGTAGGCGACGCAGCCGAGTTCGTAGAGCAGGGTGGTGGGGGCCGCCAGGCGGTCCACCATGTTGATGGTCTTACGGGCGCTGGACTGTGGCTTCATTTGAAAGGCGAGGTCCCGCCAGGGCATCCGCCCTGGCCGCTCAGGCAGCCCAGGCCGCCCTTGGCCATGTTGATGGCGCGCATGTCTGTATCCTTGATAAACGCGGCCTTGCTGGCCAACCTGTCCGCTGCGCCCTGCACGGCCTGGACCTGGCCCCCAGCCTTGTCCGCCGCCTCTGCGGTCGCGGTCTGCACTGCACCCGCCGTCTCGAACAACGGCCGAGCGTAGGCGGCCAGGATGAGCAGCGCGCCGATCCCAACCGCTGCGATGCTGATCCACTTGGAACGTTGCATGAAGCCGCGATCGGCGATCAGGGCGCCAAGGTCCTGCCGCCCTCCGCGGGCTTCAGCGGGAGAGTAGTCAGCACGATCGCTCCCGGTATCGCGCCGAAGGTCCTCGAAGGAGGTCGGCACGAAGTCGCTCGGTCTTGATCCCTCAGTCGGTTCCGCCATACCGCCGTCCGCTGTCGTCTGTTCAGCGACCAAGCTAGGCCACAACGATCAACGCCCGGTTTCGCAGCGTGGTTAACAGGGCCGCTGGAGCTCGCGACTTGACCAGAGACGACGTTGGCCGTACAGGACTGGCACTGTTTTGAGGTCTGACGGTCTGCCGTCGGCCTGGAGCATATGACTGGGGCCTGAGCGCCCGCCGGTTCGCCCACAGCGTGCGAGCCGGCCTATCGTGTTTTCGATGGCGCGTGTGGTCCGGCGGCTTCGCTTACAGGCAAATATAGCGAGCGAGGGCGTCCGGCCTAACGGCGCAGTCCTCCCAACAAAGACGAAAGAACGAATGCCTACAGTCAACCAGCTGATCCGTAAGCCCCGCCGCCCGCCGGTGGACCGCAACACCGTGCCGGCCCTGAAGGGCTCGCCCCAACGCCGCGGCGTCTGCACTCGCGTCTATACGACCACGCCGAAGAAGCCGAACTCGGCCCTGCGCAAGGTCGCCAAGGTGCGCCTCACCTCGGGCATCGAAGCGGTGTGCTACATCCCGGGCGAGGGCCACAACCTGCAGGAGCACTCGGTGGTGCTGATCCGCGGCGGCCGCGTGAAGGACCTGCCGGGCG
>CAXTRP010000380.1:0-1974 GCA_964246615.1 uncultured Caulobacteraceae bacterium
CGCTTGCGCCAGCGCGCCATCGCCTTGGCGCGGCGCTCCAGGTCCGGGCTGAGGGCGCCCGTCGGCGGGGACAGCTCCTCCGATCCCCTGAACGCCTCGCGGCCCATGTCCAACGCCACGGCTGGACCTCAGCTGTGGGCGAAGATGTCGACGTCGTCCCAACCCGCAGCATCCAGCTGGGCGCGGGCGGGCAGGAAGTCGAAGCAGGCCTGCGCCAGGTCCATACGGCCTTCACGCACCAGCATGGCGTCGAGGCGCGCCTTCAATCGATGCAGGTTCAGCACATCCGACGCGGCATAGGCCTGCTGTTCGGGGGTGAGCTGGTCCTGGCCCCAATCCGAACTCTGTTGCGCCTTTGACATGTCCACGCCGAGCAGCTCCTTGGTCACATCCTTCAACCCGTGCCGGTCGGTGTAGGTGCGCGCCAGCTTGGACGCGATCTTGGTGCAGTAGACCGGACCCGTCATGACCTTCAGATGAACCAGGAACATGGCGATATCGAAGCGGCCGAAGTGGAACAGCTTTAGCACGCTCGCGTCGGTCAACAGGCGCTTCAGGTTGGGCGCGTCATAGCCCGGCCGCGTCAGTTGGACGACGTGGGCGTCGCCATCGCCGGCGGACAGCTGGACTACGGTCAGAGCGTCGCGGTGCAGGCGCAGCCCCATGGCTTCGGAGTCCACCGCCACAGACGCGCCGAAATCGACGCCATCCGGCAGGTCGCCGCTATACAGATGTACGGTCATGGCAAGGCCCTGGCAGGTTCGGTCACAGACGACCCCTGCTGGCGAGCGGCCTCACCGCCGGCCGATGGATGAGGTGGTGCCCAGGAGAGGACTCGAACCTCCACGGTTTTTACACCACTGGCACCTGAAGCCAGCGCGTCTACCAATTCCGCCACCTGGGCCCGCGCCCGCAGGCGCGTGAGCCAGCAGGTGTCGGGAAGGCGCGGTGTGTAGGGCGCCGCAGGGTAAGGGTCAACGCTTGTCAGGGGATGGGTGACGGTCCGCCGCTTGTCGCCGGTCGCCCCTTACTGCCGCTCACGGGTTCAAGCGGATGGAGCGGGGATATAAGGACATCCTTATGTCCGGGTTGCCGCGACGGCGCTCGCCCGATATAGAGCCGCTCAAATCCCCATCGGAGCCGACCATGGCCGACTACATCGTGCGCGACATTTCCCTGGCCGGCTTTGGCCGCAAGGAGATCGACATCGCCGAGACCGAGATGCCCGGCCTGATGGCTGTGCGCGAGGAGTTCGGGCGCGACCAGCCGCTGAAGGGCGCACGCATCGCCGGCTCGCTGCACATGACCATCCAGACCGCGGTGCTGATCGAGACGCTGCAAGCCTTAGGCGCGGACATCCGCTGGGCGTCCTGCAACATCTTCTCCACCCAGGATCATGCCGCGGCCGCCATCGCGGCGCAGGGCACGCCGGTGTTCGCCACCAAGGGCGAAACGCTGGAGGAGTATTGGGACTACGCCCACAAGATCTTCGAGTGGGCGGACGGCGGCTATCCCAACCTGATCCTGGACGACGGCGGCGACGCGACGCTGCTCTGCGTGCTGGGACCCAAGGCCGAGAAGGACGCCAGCGTCATCTCCAACCCGCAGAACGAAGAAGAGGAAGCGCTGTTTGCGGTAATGAAGCGGTATCTGAAAGAGAAGCCCGGCTTCTATTCGGCCATTCGCGACGCCATCAAGGGCGTGTCGGAGGAGACGACCACGGGCGTCCACCGCCTGTACCAGATGGCGGCGAAGGGCGAGCTGCCGTTCCCCGGCATCAACGTCAACGACAGCGTCACCAAGTCCAAGTTCGACAACCTGTACGGCTGCCGCGAGAGCCTGGTGGACGCCATCCGACGGGGCACCGACGTGATGCTGGCGGGCAAGGTGGCGGTCGTGTGCGGCTACGGCGACGTGGGCAAGGGCTCGGCCGCGTCACTTCGCCAGGGCGGCGCCCGGGTCGTGGTGACCGAG
>CAXTRP010000380.1:1984-3479 GCA_964246615.1 uncultured Caulobacteraceae bacterium
CAGCTAGTCGGACATCTTCGTCTCCGCCACCGGCATCAAGGTCGTGATCACGGTGGATCACATGCGGGCGATGAAGAACAACGCCATCGTCTGCAACATCGGCCATTTCGACAGCGAGATCCAGGTGGCCGGCCTCAAGAACTTCAAGTGGGACGAAATCAAGCCCCAGGTCCACCACATCGAATTTCCCGATGGCAAGAAGATCATCCTGCTGTCGGAAGGCCGCCTGGTGAACCTCGGCAACGCAACCGGGCATCCGAGTTTCGTGATGAGCGCGTCGTTCACCAACCAAACCCTGGCCCAGATCGAGCTGTGGACCAACAAGGACAGCGGCCGCTACAAGAACGAAGTCTACACCCTGCCCAAGCACCTGGACGAGAAGGTGGCCATGCTGCACCTCGCCAAGCTCGGAGCTAAGCTGACCCAGCTGTCAGACGCCCAGGCCGACTACATCAGCGTACCGGTGCAAGGACCGTTTAAGCCCGATCACTACCGATACTAAGACAGTATGAGCGTCGCTCGCTGTATTCTTAACGAGTCCTATGGTTCAGCCTAGAGCCTGCGGCGCGTTGGCTGACAATCAAGGAAGTCGTTGGAAAAGGTCAGAAGGTGATGATCGCGGATGGAGCGGCGGGATCAGTGCTCTCTAATGTAGTTCGAGCGAGGCGCCTGATCCCCTTCGAGCGCCAAGACCCCACGATGCCGCCAATGATGCAGCCCAGCATCCCGCCGCTGATCATGTTGTTAGCGATGATATGCACCAGCATGGAAGGACCCTCGCCTGCAATGTCCAGCGCCTGCAGGCACAGAGAACCGCTTTGGAGCAGCATAGCCACACCTAACCAGTAATTGGCGTATTGAACGGCAATAGCGAGAAGACCACAGGCCAGAATCAAATCGAGTATACCGAGGGCCGCGCTCGGAAACTGCGGATAGGTCAGCGCCAGAACGATGTTCGCTGTAACGTTCGCCACAAAAATGGCCAAGCTGCCACGTCGCTCCGCTGCAGCACCAACTTTCCACGCGAAAAAACACGCGCAAAGCATGCCAGATGGCAGACCGACCCACCCTAGAAAGTTAACCATACCAAGATTGCACCTCGCCTAGTCGGCAGGGTGCAATCTAAGCCGGATTTCTTAACTCTTTTAGAACGCGCCGGACTAACCGACTTGACGAAGCTCGGTCAGTTGGCTGTGGGTGGGTGGTTTGGGCTCTGAACCGACCATCTTTGTCCGAATGCCAGCGCGGAGCTTGGCCTCTTCCAGACCGTGGTGAGCCGCCACGACAGCGCTGCGAGCTTCGCCGAGAGCGCCTAGTGCGGAGGTAGCCTTGGCGAACGCTTCATCGCCGAACACGGCGGAGACGCCGAGTTCCTGGCGGGCCTTGACCAGTTCACCCACCAGCATCGCCGCATCCGCGATGGCCTGATCGATGGCGTTCTCGGTGGCGAAAAGCTTGTTGGCTACCTGTTGTGCGACGAGTGCTCGTTCCATGA
>CAXTRP010000381.1:0-3473 GCA_964246615.1 uncultured Caulobacteraceae bacterium
ATGCCCTGGGCGATCAATCCGGCTATGAGCCCCGCAAGAACGTCCCCAGACCCGGCGGTCGCGAGCCAGGGCGTGGCGTTGGTGTTCACCACCGCCCGACCGTCCGGCGCTGCGATCACCGTGTCGGCGCCTTTCAGCAGGACGATGGCGCCGGCGCGCTCGGCGGCCCTGCGCGCTGCGGTGATCCGCTCGGGGCTCTCCTGCAGCAGGCCGGGAAAGACCCGCTCGAACTCGCCGGGGTGGGGTGTCAGCACATCGTCCCGGTCCAGCGCTGTGAACAGGTCGTCTGGCGCATCGCGAAACGAGGTCAGCACGTCGGCGTCCACCACCAGCGCCGCGCCGGTACGGGCCAGCGCCATCAGGTTGGCCCGGGTGTCCGCCCCAACGCCAGCCGCTGGTCCGATCACCGCCGCGTCGGCGTCGTGCGCCGCCTGCTGAATCTCGCCGTCGTTGTCGAAGGGCTTGAGCATGACGGCTTCCAGGTGCGCCGCGTTCACCGCCAGCGCATCATGCGGCGACAGCAGGGTCACCAGCCCCGCCCCCACCCGCAGGCCTGCGCGGGCCGACAGCCTCGCCGCGCCGGTGTTCCAGGCATGGCCGCTGACCACAACCAGGCGGCCTCGCTCGGCCTTGTGGGTGTTGGTCCTAGGCCAGGGGAAACGGGCAAGCCAAAGTCCGGGACCGTTCTCGAACAGGTTTGATGCAGCGGGGCCAGGCGGCGGCAGGCCGATGTCGGCCACGATCACCTCACCGCAGAGTTCCTTCCCCGGCTCAAGCACATGCGCCGGCTTCTTGCGGTGGAAGGTCACGGTGAGCATCGCCTGCGGTGCGTAGCCCATGACCGCGCCGCTATCGCCCGAAAGGCCAGACGGCAGGTCCACGGCGACCAAGGGCGCGCCGAGCGCCTGGGCCGCCTTCAAGGCGGCCCTCGCCGACCCGTCGAGCGGCCGGGTCAGGCCAGCGCCGAACAGGGCGTCGATCACGATGGCGGCGCCGTCAGGAGCGGGGCCGAGGGTTGCCACAGGCGCATCCCAGGCCTGGGCGGCCCCGGCGGCTGGACCCTTCAGCCTGCCGCGGTCGCCGAGCAGGCTTACGCTCACCGGCCAGCCTGCCTCCCGCAGGCGGCGCGCCGCCACAAAACCATCGCCGCCGTTGTTTCCAGGACCGCAGAGCACCCATACCGGCGCAGGTGCGAAGCGCGCCTGGATGGCGTCCGCCACCGCTGCGCCCGCCCGCTCCATCAGAGTCAGCACAGGCGTGCCTGCGGCTTCGGCCGCCCGGTCCAGCGCGGTCATTTCGGCGACGCTCAGGATCTCGCGTCCAAGAGGGGCCTGGTTCAAGCCTTGTCTCACGTTGCTATGGCGCAGGTGTCGCGCGGTGCTACACCCCCTGGCTGGGAGAACTTGCCGGATCGGCGCACGGACCAAAAAAAGAGATGAAGAAAATTGAAGCCGTCATCAAACCCTTCAAGCTCGACGAGGTGAAAGAGGCGCTGCAGGACATAGGCGTTCAGGGCATGACCGTCCTGGAGGCGAAGGGCTACGGCCGCCAGAAAGGCCACACGGAACTTTACCGCGGGGCGGAGTACGTCGTGGATTTCCTGCCCAAGATGAAGATCGAGATCGTGGTGGCCGATGACGAGGTGGAACGGGTTGTCGAGGCCCTGGTGAACGCCGCGCGCACGGGCCGCATCGGCGACGGCAAGATCTTCGTCTCAGAGCTTACCGACGTGATCCGCATTCGGACCGGTGAGCGCGGGGAGCAAGCGATCTGAGCGGTCAATCCTCTTCCTCGTCCTCGTAGCCCACCAGCCTCAGGGGTCGTGCGCTGAGGCCCTGCAGGTCCGCCCAGCGGGCCAGGGCTTCCTCGCGCCCGTGGGTGATCCATAGCTCGGCGGGGCGAAGCTCTCCGATCGTAGAGGTGAGCTCGGTCCAGTCGGCGTGGTCGGAGATGATCAGCGGCAGCTCCACCCCCTTTTGACGCACCCGGGCGCGCACCCGCATCCAGCCGCTGGCGAAGACCGTCACCGGGTCTGGAAAGCGCCGGGACCAGCGGTCTTGAAGCGTGGAGGGCGGCGCCACCACGATCGCCCCTTTGAGAGCAGCTTTGGCCACGCCGGTGGCGGGGATCAACTCGCCCAGCGGAACGCCATGCGCTTCGTAAAGGGCGTTCAACTTCAGCAGCGCGCCGTGGACATAGATCGGCGCGTCGTGGCCCGCCAAGCGGAGCAGCCGGATGATCCGCTGCGCCTTGCCGAGCGCATAGGCCCCGACCAGATGCGTTCGCTCCGGAAACCGCGCCACCGAAGCGAGCAGCTGATCGATCTCAGCCGCAGCTTCAGGAAAGCAAAACACCGGCAGCCCAAAGGTCGCCTCGCTCACGAAGACGTCGCAGGCGACCGGCTCGAAAAGCGCGCACGTGGGGTCGGGACGACGCTTGTAGTCGCCGGAGACGACGATGGTCATGCCGCGCCAGCGCACTGCGGCTTGCGCAGAGCCGAGCACGTGGCCGGCTGGCGTCAGGCTGACCGTCGTCTCGCCACAACCCACGGTGTCCCCGTACGGCGCGGCCTGGGTCTGCTGGGCGAAATCCTCGCCGTAACGGGTCCGCATGATGTCCAGGGTGGCCGGCGTGGCGAGCACGGCCTGATGGCCGGCGCGGGCATGGTCGGCGTGGCCGTGGGTGATGACGGCACGCGCAACGGGCCGCACGGGATCGATGTAGAAGTCGCCGGGCGGGCAGTACAGCCCCTCTGGCCGGGGGCAGAGCAGGTCCTGGGGACGGAGCATGGAACTCAGCGGCCGTTGGGTCGAAAGCGCTTCGTCACTTGGCCTGCGAAGGCGTGACCACGTTGAAGCGGATGTCGATGCGGCGGTTCAGGCGTTTGTTCGCCTCAGACGTCTCCGGCGCCACCGGCCGGGTCGGACCATAGCCGCTGACGCCGAACAGGGGCTCGGGGTCGGTGGGGCGCAGGCGGGCGTTCTTGATCGACGCCAGCGCCGGCGTCTGGCCCATCAGCGCGCGATAGGTGTTGACCGCCCGGTCAGCGGACAGGTTCCAGTTGTCGCGGCCGCCCTTGTTCAGCTGGTCGGAGTCGGTGTGCCCCTCCACAAAGACCGACTCCAGCCCGCTCTGGGTCACCGGACACCCCGCGGGCGCCGGCGATTGGGTGTAGCAGGGCGCCTCCACGAGCATGGCCTCGCCGACCTTGCGAAGCGCATCCAGGCCTTCGGGCTTCACCGCATCGCTGCCCTTGTCGAACAGCACATCCTCAGGCAGGCGCAGCACGCCCGCGTCGGTGTCGATGACCACGTTCAGGTGCTCGGACCGAAGCCGCGTCTGCAGGTTCTGCAACAGCTGCGTGCGCCGGACCTTGGTGTCGGTGAGCTCGTTGGTGCTCTGGCGGTACTGCAGGGCGTAATAGACCAGCATGACCATCAGCACGAACACCAGACCGACCATCATGTCGGTCA
>CAXTRP010000382.1:0-3455 GCA_964246615.1 uncultured Caulobacteraceae bacterium
ATTTTTAGACGCCGATCACCCCCGAAACGGGGTCAAACTTCCACGCCGGTTCACAGAAAGAGCGGCGCAGGGCGATCTCGGGCCGCTCTGCCGTTCAAGGCTGATGAGTGACTCGCGCCCTTCGCACGCGTTCCAAAATCCGCTCTTCGGGAGGGGATGCTATCAGTGACAAAGGACATTATCATAGATAGACACGGCTTCGTGAAGGTGGCTGGTGCGCACTAAGTACGATATGATGCGCATTCAAAGTAGGAGGCGCGTATGGGCACGATCGAGCGTGTGAGCATCACTCTGCCGGCCGAGATGGCGGCGGCGCTACGCCAAACCGTGGAAGGGGGCCAGTACGCCTCCACCAGCGAGATCGTCCGCGAGGCGCTTCGGGAGTGGACCCGCCGTCGCGACGACGAGCTGCGCGGTCTTCAGGCGCTGCGCGAGGCGGTCAGGATTGGCGACGAAAGCGGACCAAGCATACCCGCCGTCGAGGTGTTCGCCGAGCTGCGCCAGATGATCGCCAAACGACGTGCAGAGCCGCAGTGAAGCGGCTCGTCTTCACGCCCGCCGCCAGAAACGATTTGATGGTCATCGGGAGCTACATCGCCGACGACGATCCCGTCCGCGCTGAAAGCTTCGTTGCCGAGCTGGAGGCGACAGCCCGACAAGCCGCGCAGCGCCCGCGCAGCTTCCCAGCCCGAAACGATATTAGCCCTGGCCTTCGCAGTGCCGTCCATGGTCGCTATCTGCTGCTGTTCCGCGAATTAAAGGACGAGGTGCGGATCGTGCGCGTCGTTCATGGCGCGCGCGATCTCCAAGGGATGTTCAACGCATGAACCAGATTGTCCCGATCCCCTCTATAAACCTGATGCCAGCACTCGTCCTCGTCGCCGGTGAAGGCGCACAGCTCCGCTTCCTCGAATTCTTCGCGGCCTCGATCCGCAACCCGCACACAAGGCGAGCCTACGCCCGTGCCGTAGGAGACTTCCTCACCTGGTGCGAGGGAAGGGGAGTCGCCTCGATCGTCGCCGTGCGGCCGCTGCATGTTGCTGCCTATATCGAGGCGCTGAGCCGGTCCCGCGCCGCGCCGACCGCCAAGCTCCGCCTGGCGGCGATACGGCGGCTGTTCGACTGGCTGGTGGTTGGCCAGATCGTGCCCGTGAATCCCGCCGCTTCGGTGCGCGGTCCGGCCCACAGCGTAAAGCGGGGCAAGACGCCCGTGCTCTCACCCGAGGAGGCTCGCCAGCTCCTCGACAGCATCGATGCCACCACGCCGATCGGCCTACGCGATCGGGCGCTGATCGGGCTCATGGTGTTCAGCTTCGCCCGTGTCGGCGCCGCCCTCGGCATGAAGGTGGAGGACGCCTACGTCCAGCAGCGGCGGCTCTGGGTGCGGCTGGATGAGAAGGGCGGCAAGCGGCACGACATGCCCTGCCATCACACCTTGGAGGACTACCTGCACGCCTACATCGATGGCTGCGGCTTAGCGAAGATGCCCAAGGCGGCCCTGTTCCGCACGATTGGGCGGGGAACCGGCCGGCTCACCTCCACGCCGCTCGTCCAGGCTGACGCTTATGCCATGATCCGCCGCCGCGCCTCGGCCGCTAAAATCGAGACCCAGATCGGCAATCATACGTTCCGGGCCACAGGGATCACTGCTTACTTGAAGAACGGCGGGGCGCTAGAGACGGCCGCCGCCATGGCGAACCACAGCTCCACGCGCACCACCCAGCTCTACGATCGGCGCGGCGACCAGATCAGCCTCGACGAGATCGAACGGGTGCGGATTTAAAGGCGACTTGCTGGCGATAGATAGTTCTAGGGTTCAGCAAGCCCCACCGGCCCAAATCTCCAAGGCGTGCGTCCTTGACCGCAGCCGCGGGTTGCCCAGTCGCGTCCCGCGCGCCTTCGCTGCCGCCAGCGCCGCCCGCGTGCGCTGGCCGGTCAGCCCGGCCTCCAGGTCCGCCACCGCCGCCATCTGCGTCAGCAGGAAGCGCCCCATCGGCCCCGGCGGCAGGTCACAGAACACGACGCCGGCCTCGCCCGCACCCTCGACCAGGTTCAACAGGAACCGAGCATCACGGCTCAACCGGTCCAGCTTGGCCACCAGCAGCGCCGCCCGCCGGGTGCGGCAGCACGCCAGCGCCGCGGCGAGCTGGGGTCGGCCTGGCTTGCGCCCGCTCTCAATCTCTTGGAACTCGGCCAGCAACTCGCCCCCGTGCTGCGCCAGGTGGGAGGTCACGGCCTGGCGCTGCGCGTCTAGGCCCAACCCGGAACGGCCCTGGCCCTCGGTGCTGACGCGGAGATAGGCCACGAACCGCCGCGGCGGGGCAGCAACAGGTAGGGCGTCCGGGGCAGGAGGGAGGAGGATGGCACGGGCCATGGGCGGACGGTGCCGGGACTGTTCCATGCTGTCAAACGGTCGTTTGACGAAATGGTACAGCCGATGCTTCACCATCGATCTGTTACAGGCTCTCGTCGCTCAGGCGGCGCTTCTGCTTTTCCGGAAAGGATGGCTTAACGGGAAAGAGGTGGCGAGGCTTCGGGTATTGTGAACGCACGCGGGATGCCGCCATTAAGTGGGAATGATGCCGCCGTCACGAACCCTGCATCGTCGCTCGCAAGGTATGCCGCTGTTGCAGCTAACTCGTCCAAGGTTCCGAAGCGGCCCATCGGCATATGCGTGAAGCGACGTGCAGCCTGTTCAGGCCCGGCGCGCTCGAACGCGGCCCTGATTTCTTGCGTCTCCACGGGACCGATAGCGAGCGCGTTCACCCGAACATTGCTGCGGGCGAGATGAACGCCAAGGTCGCGTGACAGCTGTTCTACACCCGCCTTGGCGGCATTGAACGCCATCTGGCCGGTGTCGGCCCCCATGCCCGCGAGGAACGAGGCGGTGTTAATGACCGAACCCGTCGTACCCTTTTTGCCCATATGGGGGATCGCATACTTGCAGCTGAGCCAAGTCGCGGTGAGGATCGAAGCCATGACCCGGTTCCAGGTGCCAAGGGTCATGTCGAGCGCCGAATGGTCCTCGGGGTCGATCGGCCCGGCATTGTTGTACAGGACATCCAGACGGCCGAACCTCTCCGACACGCGGGCATAGGCGGTCTGGACAGCGGCCTCGTCGGTGAGGTCGGCGGTCAACGACAACTCGCCGATCGCATGGGTACGACGATCAAGACCAACGACGATGCCGCCCTCCTCGGCAAAGCGTTTGGCGACGGCCTCGCCCATGTCGCCCATGACTCCCGCTACAATGCATACACGCCCGAGAAGACGGCGACTGTCTCTCATATACTTGCTCCATAGATGCCACGACGTGCGGGGCTTTACCGATTGGGATGGTTGGACGGGAACGAGAAGACCTTCCCGCAACTCAGCGAGCGCGGCGAAGCGTCATGGCGGCCCTCCTCAACGCGACCAGACAGCGAGCGCGACCGCAACCAGCACCACCGCACACA
>CAXTRP010000383.1:0-3452 GCA_964246615.1 uncultured Caulobacteraceae bacterium
GGGGTTGGATCGGCCGACCACGCGCCCATGTCGGAAAACATTGGAACCCGCGACATGGACTCCACGCCGCCGCCGATCGCCAGGGCGGCCTCGCCGGACATTACCTTGGCGGCGGCGATGTTGCACGCTTCCAGCCCCGAGGCGCAGAACCGGTTCACCTGCACGCCCGCCGTCGTCTCTGCATAGTCGGCGTTCAGAACCGCAATGCGGGCGATGTCGGCGCCCTGGCTGGCCAGCGGGTTGACGCAGCCGAACACCACGTCGTCCACCATCCGGGTGTCCAGCGCGTTGCGATCGCGCAGGGCGACCAGCACCTGCGTCGCGAGGTCGAGCGAGGTGACGCCGTGCAGGGCGCCGTCCTTACGCCCCTTGCCCCGGGGGGTGCGGACAGCGTCGAAGATGTAAGCGTCAGCCATGGCCTGCTTCCGTGTTGCGCAGCGCTCGCGTGAGGGTCCCCCCGCGCGTCGAGACCGCCGATCCTAAGGTCTTATGAAGGGCTGTTCGTCCGCCAGATTGGAGGGTTGTCGAATGACACGCCGGGCTAAGCGCGCAAGGTTCGGCTACGTCCGTCAAAGTGCGACCGCCCCAGACGAGCCCTGATGGGCGTCTGCGCCTTCCATTTCCCAGCGGGACTGCTCCCACCCTGTGCTCGGCGTCATCTCGCTTGCCCGGTCGGCTACCTCGTCCATGCGGTCCAGCAACTGCTGAGCGGTGTCGTCGTCGATCGGCAGCCTGAGGCCTCGCGTCAGCGTGATATTGGCCTGCTCGAAGCTGCCGGCGCCCGCACACAGGATGGTGCCGCTCGGCGCCCGCTCCGCGCATAGGGTAAGAACGCCGGGGGCCACGGCGTCGGGCGTCACTTGCTGTCCCAGCTTCGGATCCAAGAGGCCGCCTGTCATCCGCGTGACGGCTGTCGGCGAGATGCAGTTGACGTGGATGCCGGCCTTGCGTCCTTCCTGGCTCAGCGTCCGCATCAGCCCGACCAGCGCCATCTTGGCTGCGCTGTAGTTAGACTGCCCGAAGTTGCCAAAGAGGCCGGATGAAGACGTGGTTAGGACGACCCGGCCGTAACGTCGGGCGCTCATCCCCGCCCATACGGCCTTGGTGGCGTTCACCGAACCCATCAGGTGCACGTCGATGACCTTGCGGAAGTCGGCCAAGTCCATCTTGGCGAAGGTGCGGTCGCGAAGGATGCCCGCATTGTTGATCAGGATATCGATCCGACCCCAGCGTCCTTCAGCGGCCGCGACCATGGCCTCCATCTGGCTGAAGTCGGTCACGTCGCCATGGTCCGCCATCGCACTGCCGCCGAGCGCTTCGATCTCGGCGACGACCGAGTCCGCGGCTGAGGCGGAGGTCGAAGGCCCGCTGGGGGTCGCTCCCACGTCGTTCACCACGACCTTAGCCCCGCATCGCGCGAGCAAGAGCGCATACGAGCGGCCGAGCCCCCCGCCCGCGCCCGTCACCACGGCCACACGTTCCGCCAAACCCAGACTCACAAGACGCTTCCCTGAAGGTACAAACCGCATGGGCCGATCGATTGAGTAGGCATGCGTATCTGGACCGTGCTCCCGACGCCAACTTCATTCCGATACCGTCCCATATCTAAATGTTATGGGCCATGGCGAAGTCGGCCGAGTTCGGCACCTGCTCACAATGAGAGATGCCTCACTGAACAGCATAAGTCTCTGGAGTGTCTGCACTGACGGCATAGGACGGCTATGCAGCCGTTCGCGCCTTTAGAAAGGCTGTGTGTCCATCAGCTTAAACAAGGCGCTTCTGAGACGAGCGACTAACCGCCGACAGATATTTCGGCCATACGGGCGTAAGCAACGCCACCATCGACCACGAGTGTCGAACCCACCACATAGTCGCCCGAGCGAGCCGCGAGGTAGACGGCCGCAGCCGCCATATCCTCATCGCGGCCGATGCGGCCGGAAGGAATGTGGCGAGTGATCTCGTCGGCGCGATCACGAGCGGCGCGGTTCATTTCGGATGCGAAGGCGCCCGGCGCGATGGCGTTCACCAGGATGTTGTCCGTCGCGAGCTTGGCGGCCATGCGGCGGGTCAGATAGATCAGCGCTGACTTGGACGCGTGGTAGCTGTATGTCTCCAGTGGATTCAAGGTGATCCCGTCGATGGACGCGATGTTGATCACCTTGGCGGGCCGATCCACGCTCGCCGCCGCCTTCAGTGGCCCGTGTAGCGCCTGTGTCAGGAAGAAGGGAGACTTCAGGTTCAGGTTCATCACCTTGTCCCAGCCGCTTTCGGGGAAGTCGTCGAAATCCGCACCCCAGGCGGCGCCGGCATTGTTGACCAGGATATCCAGGCGGCCACCCTCCGCCTCGGCAACCTTGCTGGCTAACTCGCGCGCGCCCGCCACACTTGAGATGTCCGTCGGCATGGCTATGCATTCACCCATCTTGCCGAGTTCCTCGGCTGTGGCGACGCAGACATCTGCCTTACGGGAACAGATGTAGACCTTGGCTCCCTGAGCCAGGAAGCCTGCAGCAATCATCTTGCCGATGCCACGCGAGCCGCCGGTAACGAGGGCCGTGCGGCCCGCAAGCGAGAAGATGTCCAGCAAAACGGAACTCCAAAGTAATGTCCATCCATTAATCTGTCAATTTCCCTTATGCGGAAACAAGATCTGGGCGGTGTCACCGGATTTCAGGAAGAACTTAGAATGGTACCGAATATCATGGATGATAATAAAGGCGTTCGCACTTGCATTTACTTCTTCGGTGTTGATTCGCTTAGGCGTACACATTTCCTGTACCTAAGCTACCTAGAAGGAGGCAGCATCAGAAGTCTTGCATGCCTAGCCGCCTTTCATTTCCTTGACAACCGAGGCGCTGCTGCGGCATGCCGTCCCCGAATGATCTCGAAGACCCGTCTCCTGAAGCTGAGACGGTGGGCTAGCGGTCGGCGCCCGGTTCAGTGTTCGGCGCAAGCCTGCTGACGTTCAGGTAATCCTCGTCCAGGAGGTTGTAACCGTGTCGTCGCGCGTACCCGGTCCGAGACCAGAGCGGGCATGGACGCTCACGGCCGGCCAGCAATGTCCCGACGGTGCCTTGGTACTGCAGCGCAAGATGGTGGCGCCGCCAAGATTTCCACAGCCTTTCAGGCGGTTCTTTTCGTCCGTGGCGCAGGGCGGGGGGAGGGGGTGGTTGCGGCTGCCACTGCTGCGATGCCGGACAGGCCCGTCACGCCCAGCCGCGCCACGGTCGCCCTGTCGACGCCTCCTAAGGCGTACACGGGCGACTGGACCCCCCGGATCATCGCGGCGAACCCCACGGGGCCGATCGGCGGCCCGGCTGAGGGGCTGCGGCTCGGGAAGACGGCGGAGAGCAGGACCGCGTCCAGTTCCGCCGCGGCGGCGCGGCGGAGCGCGCCGGGGCTGTGCGCCGCCCCGCTGATCAGCACGCCCGGCCATCTCGCCCGGAGGCTCC